>JANMWH010000101.1:0-2519 GCA_031393945.1 Polaromonas sp.
TCGCGGCGAACGCGCTTGTCAGCCACAACGATGTTAAAAAATGGACGGTGCTTAGAACCGCCGCGTGCAAGCCGGATGACGACCATGATGTATTCCCAGGGTGGAGGGCACACTCCACAATATGTCAAGCGTGCCCAAAAAGTTCTTACAGCGGTTGAGACACTCGACATGACCACCCGGCCAGCGAACTGCTGCAAAGCCTTCAATTATAGCGCGCTACTGGTTATCATCCAGTTTTTTGAAACACGCTCGCCACTATGCCCATCATTCGCCCCAGCCTGGAAGCCGACATTCCCGCCGTCACCTCCATTTATGCGCACCACGTTTTAAATAGCACCGGCACCTTTGAAACTGAAGCCCCAAGCGAGCAAGACATGACTGCGCGCCGCGCTGATGTGTTGGCTAAAGGCTTGCCGTATTTGGTCGCCGAGGCGGGCGGACAAGTCGTTGGCTTTGCCTACGGCAACTGGTTTAAACCACGCCCCGCTTACCGTTTTTCGGTAGAAGACTCAATTTACCTGGCGCCAGGGCAGCAAAGCAAGGGCTTGGGCCGAGCGCTGCTGGCCGAGCTCATGGCCCGCTGCGAGGCAGTAGGCGTTCGCAAAATGATGGCGATTGTGGGTGACTCAGCCAATGCAGGGTCAGTCGGTGTGCACTTGGCGCTGGGGTTTGAGCAGGTTGGCAAAATTGACGCCTGTGGCTGGAAATTTGGCGCGTGGCGCGATATTGTCATCATGCAAAAAACACTGGGGTTAGGCGATACCGTGCCGCCCACCGCTGCGGCATAACGATAATTTTAAGATGACAACGACAACAACAACCATCAAAAACAAAACCCTCGCCACCTGGCTCGCATTTGTTTTTGGACAATCAGGTTTGCACCGTTTTTACCTTTTCGGCGCCAAGGACATTTGGGCTTGGTTGCACCCGGTTGCAGCAGCTGTAGGCTGGTGGGGCGTAGTGAGAATACGCGCGCTTGGCCAAGACGACAAACTGGCTTGGGTGCTGGTGCCAATACTCGGCTTGTTACTTGCCACAACCGCTGCCACCGCAATTTACTATGGCTTGTCATCGTCTGAAAAATGGAACAGCCTTCACAACCGCCAGCAACCTGAATCACCTGCCGGAGACACCAACTGGCTGGTGATTGTGGCCGTCGCATTTGCGCTGCTGATGGGCGCAACAGCTTTGATGTCAAGCCTTGCGTTTACCTTTCAGCGTTACTTTGAAAGCCAAATAGGCAGTTGAGGCAGCGGCACCGATGATGGAGCCGTGTGCACTTCGCCCCAGCAACCTAAAAAATTTGCCAGCTAATCCAGTAAGCCACCGCTGCAACAAAAGCGGAAGCAGGAATAGTGAAAATCCAGGCCCACACAATGTTGCCCGCAACGCCCCAGCGCACGGCTGAAGCACGCTGAGTTGAACCCACGCCCACAATCGCCCCGGTGATGGTGTGCGTGGTCGACACGGGAATACCCAGCGCTGTTGCCAAGAACAATGTGATGGCCCCGCCCGTTTCTGCGCAAAATCCGCCCACAGGTTTCAGTTTGGTGATCTTCTGGCCCATTGTTTTCACAATTCGCCAACCGCCAAACATGGTGCCCGCCGCAATGGCCATGTAGCAACTCACTATGGCCCAGGTCGGGGGCGCTTTGTCTGTGCTGGCTACGTAGCCAGTGGCAATTAGCAGCATCCAGATAATGCCAATTGTTTTTTGCGCATCGTTGCCGCCGTGGCCCAAGCTGTATGCGCCCGCTGACACCAACTGCAAACGGCGAAACCAACGGTCAACCTTTGACGGCGTTGCCCTTCTGCACACCCAAGCTACCAGCACCATCATGAGGGAGCCGAGCAAAAACCCCAGCACGGGAGAGACAAAAATGAAGGCCACGGTTTTCAGGATGCCGCCAGAAATCAAGGCCGAAGCCCCTGCCTTGGCAATCACCGCACCCACAATGCCGCCAATCAACGCATGTGACGAGCTGCTGGGAATGCCGTAGTACCAGGTCAGCAAGTTCCAGGTGATAGCGCCCGTCAGCGCGCCGAACACAACATGGGTGTCGACAATGCCCGGCTGCACAATGCCCTTGCCTACCGTCGCGGCCACGCTTAAATGGAAAATAAAAATCGCGATAAAGTTGAAAAAGGCAGCAAAAAGCACTGCCTGACCGGGCTTGAGCACGCCCGTAGATACGACGGTAGCAATCGAGTTGGCGGCGTCGTGAAAGCCGTTCATGAAGTCAAAGGCAATTGCCAGTATGACCAGCATGACCACCACCCACAACGCGGTTTGTGTAGCTTGCATACGCCTAGATACCCAAAATCACGAATTTTCGAGGACAACGCCCTCGATGAGATTAGCTACGTCTTCGCACTTATCGGTAATCGTCTCCAGCAGCTCATAAACCGCCTTGAGCTTGATGACTTCGCGCACATCTGGCTCTTCGCGAAACAAACGGCTCATGGCTGATCGCATGACGCGGTCAGCGTCGGATTCAAGTTTGTCGATTTCTTCGCAG
>JANMWH010000129.1:0-3951 GCA_031393945.1 Polaromonas sp.
CGCCTATATCGGCGGCATGCGCGGCGCGGTTGAACGCAACACCATGCGCTACTACTTGGCCATTGACGCGTACTTGGCCAACGTCAACAAGCCCCCTGCTGAGCAGCAAGCCGCCAGGTTAAACCACTGGTTTGATGCGACTGAAAAATACCCAGAGCAGCTGGGTGAGATCGAAAAAGACGACTACCTGAACATGAAAAAGGCTGAGTATGCGCGGCAACAGACTGACGCGCGTCGTTAGGATGCGGATTGTTCAGCGCAAACTGCGCCAGGTGGAGTTGCATTGGTGATGCGAGTTCTAATAAAGGTACGCAAATAACGTACACTAAGCACATGCTTGCCACCTTTGTTGAACTACCTCCTTTTGAGCGAGTTCGCAAAGACTACATGGATGACGCGGCCTACAGCGCGCTTCAGCAAGAGCTGATGGACAACCCGGAAGTTGGCGATGTGATGGAAGGTACAGGCGGCCTGCGAAAGCTGCGCCGACCAGACCCCCGCCGCGGCAAAGGTAAGCGCGGCGGCCTGCGCGTCATTTACTACTGGTGGCTCGGCGGCGACCAGTTCTGGCTTTTCACGGTATTTGACAAAGACCAGGCAGATGACTTGACGCTCGATCAGCGCAAGGCACTAAAGCAAATGCTCAACCTTGAACTAGATAAACGCAACACCGAAAAAAGGCAGACGCCATGACTAAAGAACGCGACATTTTTGCAGAACTCACCGAGGGCTTTGATGCCCTTCAGCAGCAGCGTGAAGGCAAGTTGACGCTGCGCACATTTAAGGTGCAAAGCAAACCCGCGCCAGTGTTATCCCCGCAAGATGTGGTTAGCGTGCGTGAGCAGCTGCACCTGTCGCGCCCTGTGTTTGCACGCTATCTGCGCACCAACCCGCGCACGCTAGAAAACTGGGAACAAGGCCGGGCAAAACCTAACGCCCAGGCAGCTCTGTTGATACGGATGGTGGCGCAGTTTCCTGATATGGTGCAGCGGTTGGAGGCTGTGTAGGTCGCCACAACTGTAGTAACTGCTAGGGCTCGAATTCGTTAGCTTTGAGGTTGATTCAAGATGGCCTATCTCGGTGGCAGAGGATGTAATGGAGTTCAACGATGTCGGCCGCAATAGCCGACGCTGTCTTGCGCCGCATTCTATAGAGGGCGGCTTCGACCGTGCTCTCGCCTTTGTAGGTCGGGGCCTTGAACAAGCGCTCGCGAATAGATACAAGTAACGGCGAAAGTTCCTTACCCACATCATCTGGCAGGACATACTGCAGCTTTTGCGTGTACGCGCACAACAATCTCGCTTTGATGTCCAACTCCCCAACAGCCAAAAGCCGTACGGTTTCAATCAACAGGTTTTCAACATTTCCGGGATCGCTCATTGTTTCTCTCGCTTTTTAACTTTGAACGTAATACCGCCGCAAGACCTGCAGTGGAGCAACGGCGTTGGAATCAGATCCCGATATCAAAATCTTTTAAAAATCGCTGGTTTGTGGCATTCGTCGAATCGTACCGCCTAGCGGGTTTAGTATCGCAATCGCGTGAAATCCTACATGCAAATGTCTAGCAGGCGACGCACAAATACAACGCCGTTTAGTTGCAAATGGGCGCCCAAGTTTTCGTGTGAGTGCGGCAAGAACTACGGGCAACAAAACTGATTTTTTGGATGCGCAATTAAACATTATTTCAGTAGCTGTTCGCGCCTGTATGTGTTGGCCCGGAGCACGATTTCCTGCGCTCAATTACCTGACTTAGCCTTAGGTGACTAAAAGCAAACTTGAATCGCAATTCATAAATCCTATTCCCCGCTCGCGTAGCTGAAGAGCACCCCGAAGGAAGCGTTGAAAATAGCGAAGCACGTTAATTTCTGACATTTACGGCACAAGTCTAAGCTCATGCGCCATCACCCCCGGCCACATCTGCAGCGCCCGGTATTCAACCTTAGCCCAACTCTCACTCATATCCCGATACCGGCTGGAAAACACCAAACCGCTCTGCCCTGTCTGGTAAATAAACAGCGACTTTTCCAGGTCGGCCAAATCAAACAACGTGCGCATTGACGCGGCGTGCCGGTTGGCGAAGGGTGCTTTGTCGTCGTTGGCCCAGTATTGGCCTACGTTGACGGTGAAGGTGTCGCCGCCGGTGGGGGTGCGCACGTCGAAAAACTTGGCCAATATCGGCACGTTGCCAAACGGTTTGTGGCTTGAGACGGCGTTGTGTGCCCTGCCCCATGTCCATTGACTCACGTCTGCGCCGTAATCTTTTTGCAGGCGCGTTAAAGCTCTGTCTAGTGCGGCGCTAGATTGCCCCGTACACCCAGCCGCACCGCACCAGTCCGCATCATTCCTTGCCATGATGCCCTCGATAGCTGCGCGAAAGTTGCGCTTGCCATACAGCGCCTTGAAGGTGTCGTCGCCCAGCTTGCCTTTCACATCGCCACTGATAACGCCGCGCGTAAGCTCGTCGGCCCATGCGGCAAAAATCAGTGGCGCAGCTGATTCGGCTTTCATCACGCCGTCAAAACCTTGCAGTGCGGTTTTGCTGGCTGCGGCCATGCTGTGGGTGCTGCTGGCCAGAGCCTTAGTTAAAAACGGCAACAGTTTGAGGGTAGCCATCGACAGTTGATCGGCCTGCACTTTTTGCATGCTGGTCATGTCGTGTTTGGGTGTGGCGGCCAGCAGTTGTTCAATGCGGTCAAAGCGGTATGGCATTGTCCAGTCTTGCCCCATGAAAACCGGAAAGTCAGGCGGCGTGATGCGCTGGTTAGCCGTGGCGAAGAAGCCTTTGGCTTCAATACTGGCTTGGTCGGCTTGCGGGTTTTGCGCGTAGGGTACCCACCCTTCCCAGTCGTATTTGGCGTCCCAGCCAGGTGCGGGGGCAATGCCAAGAATGTCGTTGCCCGGCTTCCTCAAGGGCAGCTTGCCTACCGCTTTAAATGCCGTCCGCCCGCTGGTGTCGGCCATGACCAAGCTTTGCATTGGCGAGTGGTAGCTTTCGTACGCTGCCAGCAATTCAGCCACCGATTGCGCCTGGTTCGAGCGCAGTCCAGACAACACCGTTTGGTTGTCGGCGTCCAGCGCCGCCCAGCGCAGGGCCAGCACGTATTTGTTGGTGTCGATTAAATCGGCGTGGCTTTTTTGCGCGTCGCTCAGCACGGGGCCGTGGCGGCTTTCGCGCAGGGTTACCGTCACGTCCGGCTGGCCGTTGACTTTGATAATTTCTGTGCGGGTTTTAAAGTCGGCCCACACCAGCTCCGCGTCTGCGCTGGGCACGCGGTACTGCTGCGGGTTGGCGGGGTTGATTTGCTCTAGGTACAAATCTTGTACATCTGGCCCTGTGTTGGTAACGCCCCAGGCAACTTGCGCAGTGCGGCCCAACACCACAAATGGCAGACCAGGCAGCGTAGCGCCGATGGCATTCACCGCCGGCAAAATGCGCCCGTCTGCGGCCTTGCTTTCGGGCGCTTCAACGTGCGCAAAATACCAAATGGCAGGTGCTGACAGCCCCAGGTGCGGGTCATTGGCCAGCAGCGGTTTGGCACTTAGAGTGCGGTTGCCTGCCACCACCCAGTTGTTGGAACCCTTGCCGTCAACCGTGCCCAGGCTGCTACTCCAATCTGTGATGTTGTGGGTAATGTTGTGAGTGAGGTTTTGAGCCAAATTTTCCGTGAAATCGGCATCACTTAGGCCTGTAGCCCAATTAATACGGGCGCGAGCAGCTCCTGTTTTAATAGTGGTTGGCACAGTGGCTTTGTATACGCCCAGCTCAGCATACAGCTTGGCAAAGTCAACTTTAGATGCGGGCGCCTCGCCCGGGTATGGCGTGAACAGTTGCCACAGCTGGGTGGTGTTCAGGGTTTTTAGCGCCGACAAACGGGCGAATTCAGTGCCCCAATTGCCGCCCAAGTCCAGCGCCATCATCAGCGACCAGCCCATGCTGTCTTGCGGCGTCCA
>JANMWH010000146.1:0-7295 GCA_031393945.1 Polaromonas sp.
GGCCAAGGCAGCGGCTGGATGCACGCCAAGCTGGCCGTGGTGGTGCTGGCCATCGGCTACCAACACCTGTGCGGCCGCATTCACCGCCAGTTTGTCGCCAACCAAAACGCAAAAAGCCACGTGTGGTTTAGGTGGTTTAACGAAGCCCCTGTGCTGATGCTGGTAGCCGCCGTGGTGCTGGTGATCGTCAAGCCGTTTTAACGCTCGGTTCCGAACATGGCCGTGACCCCGAATTCCTCCGCTCCCCCGAATTCCTCGACGGCCCCGAACAACCAAGCGGACGCGGTTGAACCGGCTTTGCCGGGCAACTCGCGTCGTCCCCAGCAGGGGGAAAAGGAATTACACGAAGCGCAGCGAAGTGAAGACGATAGGGGGTCGCCCAGTCTGTCTTGGCCGCTGGCCCTGGCCACCCTCTGCGTGATTGTTTACGCCAGCCTGTACCCCTTTACCGACTGGCGAAATCAGGGCATCTCGCCTTTTGGCTACTTGACCGAGCCGCTGCCCAGGTACTGGACCTGGTTTGACATTGGCGCCAATGTGCTGGGCTACGCGCCGCTGGGCTTTTTGCTGGCGCTGTCCAGCATGCGCAGCGCGCGCAAGTTATGGCCTATCGGGGTAGCCGTGCTGGGGGCGGCAGCGCTATCGCTGGCAATGGAAACGCTGCAAACCTATTTGCCATCGCGCATTCCGTCTAACCTTGATTTGGCTTTGAATGCAGCCGGCGCGCTGTTGGGGGCGTGCGGGGCGTGGCTGCTGCAAAAACTCGGCGTGATGGCGCGGTGGAGCGCTTTTCGGCAACGCTGGTTTTCACGCGATGCGCGCGGCGCGCTGGCGCTGTTGGTGCTGTGGCCGGTGGCGCTGCTGTTCCCGGCGTCGGTGCCAATGGGGCTGGGCCAGGTGTTTGAGCGCCTGGAAGCCGCGCTGGCAGGCGTGCTTGAAGGCACGCCGTTTTTGGTGTGGCTGCCCGTGCGTGAAATTGAGCTGCAGCCGCTGGTGCCGGGTGCGGAGCTGCTGTGTGTGGCGCTTGGCGCGTTGATTCCGTGCCTGCTGGGCTATTGCGTGATTCGCACCGCCATGCAGCGGGCTATTTTTGCAGTCAGCATGTTGGCCGCTGGGCTGGCGATGTCTGCGTTATCAGCTGCGCTCAGCTACGGGCCCGAGCACGCTTGGGCCTGGCTAGACGCCCCGGTGCGGGCCGGCATGGTGCTGGCTGCCGTGTTGTGCGTGGTGATGTTGCCGCTTCGCCGCCGCGGCGCCGCAGCGTTTGCGCTGTTGGCCCTTAGCGCACAACTTGCCTTGCTGAACCAGGCACCAGCAAGCGCCTACTTTGCCCAAACCCTGCAAACGTGGGAACAAGGCCGATTTATTCGTTTTCATGGCGTGGCCCAGTGGCTGGGCTGGCTGTGGCCGTACGCCGCGCTGGCGTACTTGTTGGCAAGGTTATCAAGCAGTGACAAAGCCGCGCAGCCGTGATCAGTAAAATCATGGCATGACCACACCCCCCACCGGCCCCGCAACAGCAGCTGATTCCTATTACGAGCGGCACATTTTCTTTTGTCTGAACGAGCGAGAGCCGGGCAAAGATGCCTGCGCCAATCACCGTGCCCAGGCAGGCTTTGACCGCTGCAAATCGCTGGTCAAAGCGGCGGGTTTGTCGGGCCCGGGCCAAGTCAGGGTGAACAAAGCCGGCTGCCTGGACCGCTGCGCCGCCGGGCCGGTAGCGGTGGTGTACCCCGAGGCGGTTTGGTACACCTATGTAGACGAGCACGACATTGACGAGATTGTGGAGTCACACCTGAAAAACGGCCACGTGGTGGAGCGTTTGATCACGCCCGCCAACATCGGTAAATAGGTGCTTAAAAAGTGCTGAAGATCGTAAAAGTGCGGTTTTTGGCTGGTTTTCAGTGCATTTTAGGTATCTAGCCCAATAAATACGGGCGCGAGCAGCTCCTTATTTAATAGCAAATACAGCTCAACAAAACTCTTTTTGTGAACGCGCATACCCAAAAATCAACCGTTCAAGGTGCCGCAGGCGCCATTGAAGTCGCTATCGATTTGCCTGCTGATTCGCAGACATCCAAAGGCGTGGCCGTCATTGCCCACCCGCACCCGCTGTTTGGCGGCACGCTAGACAACAAGGTGGTGCAAACGCTGGCGCGGGCTTTTACCCAATGCGGCTGGACGGCAGTGCGGTTTAACTTTCGCGGCGTGGGCGCAACGCAAGGCGCACACGACGAAGGCCGGGGCGAACTAGACGACATGCTGGCCGTTGCCGCGCAACTGGCGCCAACCGGTGCGCTGTGTTTGGCGGGGTTTTCATTCGGCGCTTTTGTCACCACCCATGCGTTTGCCAAGCTGCACGCTGCAAGGCAAATCGACAAACTGGTGCTTGTTGGCACCAGCGTCAGCCGAAGTACAGCAGCGCAGATTGATGTTGCCGCGCACGGCAAAACTATCGTTATTCACGGCGAGGTCGACGACACGGTGGAGCTAAGTGCCGTGATGGACTGGGCGCGGCCGCAATCACTTCCCGTTACGGTTGTGCCGGGGGGCGGGCATTTCTTTCACGGACAATTGCCGCTTCTTAAAAGCCTGGTGGTGCGCCACCTGTCTTCTACTCTTTTCTAGCTTTTTATCTAGTCTTCCTAGTCATCGGATTTGTTCATGTTCAGTTTTCCCAAAGCCGCCCTCGGCTTGTTCGTGTTTGCTTGCACCACTGTTTTTGCCCAAGCCCCCCAGCCGCCCGAACTCGCCGCCCGCGCCTACCTGCTGCTAGACGTCACGGCCAATCAAATTTTGGCCGCTAAAGATATAGACGCGCCTCTAGAGCCCGCGTCATTGACGAAGCTGATGACCGAGTACTTGGTGTTTGAGGCACTTAAATCAAAAAAAATCGAGCTAAAGCAAACCCTGCCGGTCAGCGAACGCGCCTGGAAAATGCCGGGCTCCCGCATGTTCATTGACCCCAAAATGCTCGTGCCGGTTGAAGACCTGATCAAAGGCATGGTTGTGCAGTCAGGCAACGACGCCACCATGGCGCTGGCCGAAGGCGTGGGCGGCACGGCTGAAAAATTTGTGCAAAAGATGAACGAACAAGCCAAAGCGCTGGGTATGACCAAAACCAGCTACAAAAACCCGGAGGGCCTGACCGAGCCTGGCCACACCACTACCGCGCGAGATTTAAGCATTTTGTCGATCCGACTGATGCGCGACTTCCCTGAATACGTCGGCTTTTCAGCGATTAAAAAATACCGCTACCCCGGCACACCCGCCGCCAACGACACCAACCGCAACACCCTGCTGTTTAGAGACCCCAGCGTTGACGGCCTGAAAACCGGCCACACCGAAGCCGCCGGCTACTGCATGATTGCGACTGCCAAGCGCGACTTTCCCAACCTGGGTGCAGCGGGAGCGCCCGGCCCACGCCGCCTGCTGGCCATCGTGCTGGGCACAGCGAGTGACAGCGCCAGAGCCAACGAATCGCAAAAGCTTCTTAACTGGGGCTACACCGCATTCGAGGCGGTCAAGCTGTTCGACGCAGGTCAGGTGGTGGCCAGCCCGAATGTGTGGAAGGGTAAAAGCAACGTGGTCAAACTGGGCCAGGCCAACGCGATAGTGGTGGCGGTACCTGCGGGCAGCGCAGCCAAACTAAAAACCGTCGTCGCCCGCCCCGAGCCGCTGGTCGCCCCCTTCATCAAAGGCCAAGCCATCGGCAGCTTGAAAATCACGTTAAGCGACAACCCGGCCGTGGTGGCAGAAACGCCGCTTTATGCACTCGAGGCGGTTGAAGAAGCTGGCGTGATTGGCCGGGCTTGGGATGCGGTTAGGTTGTGGATTAAGTAACCACCAGAGCGAGCTTTTCAGTTGTTTACATTCTCGGAATATTAATCCGGATATGTAAAAATAATTTCGAGACACGCATTACCCCGAATTTTGCGTTTGCTGCTTGGGTTTCCGGTTTTAACCGTCACAGGTCCACGGCAATCTGGCAAAACAACGCTGGTACGGCAGTTGTTGCCACACAAACCTTATGTGTCGTTAGAAGCACCTGCGCAGCGTGAGTTTGCGCGCACGCAGCCAGCGGAGTTTTTGCGGCAGTTCCCTAACGGAGCGGTGATTGACGAGGCTCAACATGCACCTGAATTATTTTCTGAAATGCAAGGTGCGGTGGATGCATCCCGCACCATGGGGCAGTTTGTATTGACGGGCTCGCACAACTCATCGTTGCTGTCTAGCGTCGCGCAAAGCTTGGCTAGTCGCACGGCTTTGGTTGAGTTGCTGTCCCTATCGATTGCCGAACTGCGGGACGCCAAGCTACTGGAATCTGATTACGCCAACCACCTGGTCAAGGGCTTTTACCCCGCCCTGTATTCACGTACCGTTGAGCCCTATGAATGGCTGAATACCTTCCTGGTGACCTATGCCGAAAGAGACGCGCGCCAGTTAACGGCTATTCAGGACTTGGGCGCATTTCAACGGTTTTTAAAGCTGACGGCTGCACGCACGGGCCAACTGCTGAATATGCGGTCCTTCGCCAGCGACGCAGGCGTGTCTGACAAAACCGCCAAGCAGTGGCTGTCGATTTTAGAGACGTGCTATTTGATTCACTTTGTGCGTCCGCACTTTGCCAACTTTGGCAAACGCCTGACCAAAAGCCCAAAAATCCACATGACCGATTGTCGGTTTGGCCGCAGCACTGTTGGGCATTTACATTGCCCAACAAATGCAAAGCCACCCTTTGCGCGGCGCGTTGTTTGGAACCATGGTGGTCAATGCGTTTTTAAAGAACCGCGCGAATGCGGGCGTGCGAGAGCCGCGGTATTTCTGGCGAGACAACATCGGCACCGAAGTTGACTTGATTTTGGAGCGCGGTCAAGCTATCGCTGCGGTCGAAATCAAGTCAGGCATCGCCGTGGCACTTGATGCTTTCAACAACTTGGAGAAGTGGCAAAAATACGCGACTGAGCGAGGGCATTTCTCTAACATTTACCCAGGCTTGGTCTAAGGCGGTGATGCCCGCTTCACGCGCTCTTGTGTTGATGTCTTGCCGTGGGGCTTGCTGTAGCCGACTGAGCGGCAGAGGCATCGTAGTCGTTCGACTAATGTGATGCGTGATGCGTGATGCAGTTTATGAGATAATCAAAGCTCAGCTTCAGGAGCACCCCCATGCGCACCACCCTCGATATCGCCGACGACGTTTTGTTTGCCGCCAAAGACTTTGCGCGCAGAGATAAAAAGACCTTGGGTCAAGTAATTTCTGAATGGGGGCGCGCTGCGCTGCAAAACCCTGCCGTTATTCAAAAAGCAGTCAAAGACAAAGCAAAACCGTCCCTCAGCGATGAAGACCAGCGGTTTTATGACCTTGGGTTCAGAACCTTGCCTAACCGGGAGGGTGTGGGGGGTGTTACCAATGAGCTGGTCAACCGCATACGCGAAAAAGAAGGCATTTAAGGCATGGTTGCCTTGCTTGATGTCAATGTGCTGATCGCGTTGATTGATTCTGCTCACAGATTCCACCGGACAGCAAAAGACTGGGCTTTAAAAAACGGCTCATCAGGCTGGGCAAGCTGCCCATTGACTCAAAACGGCTGTATTCGCATCATCAGCCAGCCTGGCTATCCTCGGCCTGCACCCATGCAGCAAGCCATTCAAACCCTGCAAAGTCTTTGCCAGTCACCACACCATCAATTCTGGCCCGATGAATTAAGCCTTTTGGACGCGACCGCGTTCGACCACAGCAAAATCCACGGCCATCGCCAGCTTACGGACTTGTATTTGCTGGGCTTGGCCGTGAAGCACCAAGGCCGATTTGTGACGCTGGACAGCGCAATACCCTTGAGCGCTGTCAAAGGTGCGAAAAAGCAGCATTTGACGGTGCTGTAGGGGCTAAGTTGTCAGCTAGCGGCGATTACCGCAGCTCGATTTGCCATCAAAACCCGGAACTGCTACACTCGTAGGCTTTTCTGGAAATACAGAGAGAGATTCGTTTTCGCGGCCAATCCGACAATTGGCCCAATGAATCTGTCGATTTTCGAACGAAGAATTCACGTTAAGTATCACGTTTTAGGGACGTTTTTAAATGCCAACCATTAACCAGCTAGTGCGCCAAGGCCGTGAGGTCGAGGTCATCAAGTCGAAGAGTCCTGCTATGCAGAACTCTCCGCAGCGCCGCGGTGTATGCACACGTGTGTACACCACGACGCCTAAAAAGCAAAACTCCGCTCTGCGTAAAGTCGCCAAAGTGCGCTTGACCAACGGGTTTGAAATCATTTCCTACCTCGGCGGCGAAGGCCACAACCTGCAGGAACACAGCGTAGTGCTGGTTCGTGGCGGTCGTGTCAAGGACTTGCCCGGTGTGCGTTACCACATCGTCCGTGGATCGCTCGACTTGCAAGGCGTGAAAGACCGCAAGCAGTCGCGCTCCAAGTACGGTGCGAAAAAGCCAAAGGTTAAGTAAACCGCATGGGTTCGGGTTATTAACCCGCGCCAGAGGGTGTTGTCATGACATCGTCAAAAAAGTTTAAAAAAAATGGTGTTTGACTTGCCTTGGCGGGTAAGTTGAACGAAGTGATCCAAGTGCAAATAGTTGCACCGGTCGAGTAAGTGAGGGTTTTGTAACCCTCGCGGTGTAGCGGGAAAGATTCTTTCCGGTCGTACCAACTGAAGCAAAGAGGTGAAAAAATGCCACGTCGTCGCGAAGTCCCTAAACGTGAAATTCTTCCAGATCCAAAATTTGGCGATGTTGACCTCGCCAAATTTATGAACGTGATCATGCAAGGCGGCAAAAAAGCCGTCGCCGAGCGCATTATTTATGGCGCGCTTGAGTTTATTGAGAAAAAGAACCCAGGCAAAGATCCGCTCGAGGCTTTTCACATGGCCATCGGCAACATCAAGCCTATGGTTGAGGTGAAGTCCCGCCGCGTGGGCGGTGCCAACTATCAGGTGCCAGTTGAAGTGCGCCCCGTCCGCCGTATGGCGCTTGCCATGCGCTGGTTGAAGGAAGCCGCCAAAAAACGCGGCGAAAAGTCGATGTCCCTTCGTTTGGCCAATGAGCTGAGGGAAGCTACAGAAGGTCGTGGCGGCGCCATGAAAAAGCGTGACGAAGTTCACCGCATGGCCGAAGCCAACAAGGCATTCAGTCACTTCCGCTTCTAAAAGCAACTGAAGCCTGGTGCTTTAAGTTTAGGCTTTTAGCCCCAAGTCACTGCCAGCTACGCGCAAAACGTGTAGCTGGCATCTGTGTTTCAAACGTGGTTTGGAACACAAAACACCGCTTGAGAACCAGTTTTTGTTCG
>JANMWH010000105.1:0-23043 GCA_031393945.1 Polaromonas sp.
ATGCGGCTCGCAACCAGCGCTGCTGCCAGCTTGCAAGTCTCTAGTCGAATCGCCGGCGGTGGGCACGCCTTTGAGCGGCACGCCAAAGCGACTGCCAATTTGTTCAAACAAACCCGGCAGCGGCTTGCGGCAATTGCAACTCTCTTCAGGGCTGTGCGGGCAGTAAAAAACCGCATCTACTCGTCCGCCAACCGCCGCCAACATTTTGTGCATTTTGGCGTGCATGGCGTTGAGCGACGCCACATCAAACAGCCCCCGTCCCAGGCCAGACTGATTAGACGCAATCACCACATGCCAGCCGGCCTGATTCAACCGCGCAATCGCCTCAAGTGCGCCTGGCAGCGGCATCCATTCTTCAGGCGTTTTGACGAAGTCATCGCTGTCAGAATTGATGGTGCCGTCGCGGTCTAGGATGACGAGTTTCATATTTTTTAGCCTGCTCAGGTGGCCAGTTTTGACAGATCGGCCACCCGGTTCATGGCAACGTGCAAAGTGGCTAGCAGGCCGAGGCGGTTGGCACGAACTTGCAGGTCGTCGGCATTGACCATCACGCTTTCAAAGAACGCATCTACGGGGGCGCGCAAGGCGGCGAGTGTCTGCAGTGACGCTGTGTAGTCGCCGGATTTAAATTGAGCATCGGCTTTTGGAACCACTTCGTTCATGGCTTTGTGCAGGGCGACTTCTGCGGCTTCTTGCAGCAAGGATTCATCGACAGTTGCAGTCACGCCTTCGGCTTTTTTCAGGATGTTGCTGATGCGTTTGTTGGCGGCGGCCAGGGCTGGGGCTTCTGGAAGCTTTTTAAATCCTCTTACCGCTTGAACGCGTTTAGTCACCTGCTGAAGAGGCGGATACTGGGAGATAACTGCCTCTACAACCTCCGCGCCAAAAAGAGGGGCTAGCTGATTCCAATATCTTTCATAAATAAATTTACCGACTTCATCCACCGTGCCTGACGCAAGCTCTATTGGGTTGAAAGATGTTGCTGCGAAATTTAAAAGTGAAGTCAACTCCAAACTCAATTGTTCTTCGCCTATGAAACTGCTCAAATCTAGCAGCTCAAAATACGAAATTATTGTTAACGCATGACGGCGTAAGGCGAACGGATCTTTCTCGCCAGATGGTTTTAGTCCAATACCCCAAATACCAACAAGGGTTTCAACACGATCGGCAATTGTCAGGCAAACCGAAACTAGATTGTTTGCATGTTCATGTGAGCCTTTGAGCAGATATTGGTCTGCAATTGCTATGGCAACCTGCTCATCCTCTCCATCATGTCGCGCGTAATAGCTGCCCATGATGCCCTGAAGCTCTGGAAACTCACCAACCATATCAGTTACTAAATCCGCCTTCGAAAGCAGCCCAGCACGGTCAGCCAAATCAACGTCTGCTCCGACCCTCGCCGCAATCCACCGCGCAATCGCCCGCACGCGCTCAACCCGCTCGCCTTGCGAGCCGAGTTTGTTGTGATACACCACCTTGCCCAAGCCTTCAACGCGAGACGCAAGTGTCTTCTTGCGATCCTGGTCAAAAAAGAATTTGGCATCGGCCAGGCGCGGGCGCACCACGCGCTCGTTGCCCCCGATGACAAAGCTAGCGTCTTTCGGGCTGATGTTGCTGACGACCAAAAACTTGTTGGTCAGCTTGGCATTTGCATCGAGCAGTGGAAAGTACTTTTGATTCGCCTTCATGGTCAGAATCAAACACTCTTGTGGCACGTCTAAAAATTCTTTTTCAAACTCACACACCAGCACATTTGGCCGTTCGACAAGGGCGGTGACTTCATCTAACAACGCATCGTCGTCAATGGCCGTCACACCGCCACCGATGTTGCTTGCCGCTGCGGCCAACTGACGAACAATTTCTGCGCGGCGCACGGCAAAACTGGCAATCACTGCACCGTCTTTTGCAAGCGTGGCGGCGTAGCTGTCGGCGTGCTGCAAAACCACCGGGTCAACCAATGCTTCGAACCGGTGGCCATGCGTGGTGTTGCCTGCCTTCAAGCCCAGCGCTTCAATTGCCACCACATCCGCACCATGCAAAGCCACCAGCCCATGCGCGGGCCGTACAAACTTCACATCGCTCCAGCCATCAGCCAACTGGTAGGTCATGACTTTGGGGATGGGCAGACCGGTTAGCGACTCATCTAAAGCGCCTTCGAGACCAATCGCGAGCGCACTACCTGCTGCTAATCCGCCGTCGTGCTTAAGGACACTTTTGCCAGCTTCGTCTTCAACAAAAATGCGTTCCCGCATAAGCCACTCAACGTCAACATCCGCGTCGTAGCCGAGTTTCGTTTTCAACACCTTAAGTAAAGGGGCGGTCGGTTTACCGTCTATGTCCAACCCAACAGACACAGGCATCAACGTTTTAGGCGGCATTGGCCTAGGCTGTGACACCCCTCTCACGTAGCTTATGTGCGCAGCTAAGCGGCGCGGAGACGCAAAAACGGTTACTTCAGAATTAGGCTCCAGAAAATCTCGGCGCTCCAGCCCCTCAAAAATGCCGTTGGCAAACGCATCACCCAACTTTTTCAATGCCTTGGGCGGCAGCTCTTCTACAAACAGTTCAACTAAAAGATTCTTCGTGGTCATTTCAATTCAATCAAACTTCTAAAGCTTCAACAACCGAGTAGTGCAGCACGGTCGGAAACGGGTCATAAAAACGGTGCAGCAGCTTGCGCCACTCTTGGTATTGCGCCGACTGCCTGAAATCCACGGTGTGGTCTTCGAGCGTTTGCCAGCGAACCAGCAGCACGTACTGGTGATCGTTTTCAAGGCAGCGCTGCAGCTCGTGGCTGATGTAGCCTGACATGGTGGCGATGATTTTTTGGGCTTGCGCAAAGGCCGCTTCAAACCCGGGCGTTTCACCTTGCTTGATTTGCAGTTGCGCGATTTCCAGAATCACTACGCCGCCTTCTTCGCCATTTGTTCAACCCATTCACGCGGCGCCATGGGAAAGCCGAGGCGTTCACGGCTTTCGTAATAGCTCTGCGCCACCGCGCGCGCCAGGTTGCGAATGCGGCCAATGTAGGCGGCGCGTTCTGTCACGCTGATGGCGCCGCGCGCGTCGAGCAAATTAAAGCTGTGCGCGGCTTTTAAAACCTGCTCATAAGCTGGCAGTGCGAGTTGCACTTCAATCAAATGCTTGGCCTGCTTTTCATGTGCGGTAAAGGCGGTGAACAGGAAGTCGGCGTCTGAGTGCTCAAAGTTATAAGTCGATTGCTCAACCTCGTTTTGTTTGTACACATCACCGTAACTTAGGCCATCAGTCCACTTGAGGTTGTAGACGTTGTCTACGCCTTGCAGGTACATGGCCAGGCGTTCCAGGCCGTAGGTAATCTCGCCGGTAATCGGCTTGCAATCGATACCTCCCACTTGCTGAAAGTAGGTGAACTGCGTCACTTCCATGCCGTTTAGCCACACTTCCCAGCCCAAGCCCCAGGCGCCCAGGGTTGGGTTTTCCCAATCGTCTTCTACAAAGCGAATATCGTTTTGCTTCAAATCAAAACCGAGTGCTTCAAGGCTGCCTAAATACAGCTCCAGAATGTTGGCGGGCGCGGGTTTCAGCACCACCTGGAACTGGTAGTAATGTTGCAGGCGGTTGGGGTTCTCGCCATACCGCCCGTCTTTCGGTCGGCGGCTGGGCTGCACGTAGGCGGCCTTCCACGGCTCAGGGCCCAACGCGCGCAAGAAGGTAGCCGTGTGCGATGTGCCGGCGCCGACTTCCATGTCGTACGGCTGTAGCAGGGCACAGCCCTCGTTTGCCCAGTAAGTTTGCAGGGTAAGAATAATGTCTTGAAAACTTTTCATTTCACTATTTTATCGGCTTTTTTAGCTTTTAAATCGGCCTGTAGCCCAATTAATACGGGCGCAAGCAGCTCCTGAAATAATAGCGATTATCAGCAGCCACCACGGCCACAGGCCAAATCGTGCGGCCCAGTTGGCGTACGGCGTGTTGCCGCTGCGGCCCTCAACCGCACCCACCAGCACGCCGCGCGTGTGGCGCGCAAGCGTATGCGTGACGCGGCCCGTGTGGTCGATGATGGCGGTGGCGCCTGTGTTGGTGGCGCGAATCATGGGGCGCTCAAACTCGATGCTGCGCATGCGCGAAATATTAAGGTGCTGATCAATAGCGATGGTGTTGCCAAACCAGCCGATGTTGCTGACGTCCACCATCATGGTGGGGGCTTGAGCCGGGTCAATAAACCGCGCGGCCAGCTCTTCACCAAACAAGTCTTCGTAGCAAATATTGGGGGCAATGCGCTGGCCTTGCCATGCAAACGACGGCTGCTTGACATCACCCCGGTTGAAATCTGACAGCGGAATATTGACGAGCGCTAAAAACCACTTGAACAGCGGGTGCACAAACTCGCCAAACGGCACCAGGTGGTGCTTGTCGTATCGATAAAACCCTTGCGGGTTGTTGCCTGCACTGGGCTTGAGCGCAATCACTGAATTGGTGTACCCGGCCTGGCTGGTGCCCAGTGGAATGCCAATCAACGCAGCGGAGTTGCTTTGGCCCGGAACTGCCTGGCCAAATCGGTCAATCAACGCGGCCAGATAGCCCTCGGGCAACTGCTCAGGCAGCAGCGGCAGCGCGGTTTCGGGTGTAACAACCAGCGTGGCGGTGCTTGCCAAAAGTTGCTGGCCGTACCAGGCCAGCGCATCGGGCAGGCCGCCAGTGGGCTTGAATTTTTCGTCTTGCGCGATATTGCCTTGCAGCAGCGCGACGGTAAAGGGCGCGTCGCTGCGGCTGGCGGTCACGGGGTGTGCCTGGGTGAAAAAAGAGGTTTGCGCCGCGCCAACGCTAATGAACGCGCTGCCCAACCCCGCACACAGCGCAGCACCCGCCACGAGTCCTGCAGCCAGCCAGCGCCGCTTGGCCCAAACAGTGACCAGGCTGCCCGCCAGCAGCGCTATGCCAAAGCTCAAACCGTGCACGCCAATGAGCTTGGCCAAGTTGTCAAACGGCCCGCCCAACTGTGCGTAACCACCCTGCCCCCACGGGAAACCCGTGAACAAAGCCACCCGGCACAATTCGGCCAGCAACCACAGCGCTGCAAAAACAGTAGCGCGCCCCGCCTTATTCGCTGGGGCCAGCGCCACAAACAATGCACAAGCAGCGGCGTAATAAAGCGCCAGAAAAGCAGCCAGCCCCACAATAGCCAGCACCGCCAGCGGCGCGGCCAGCCCGCCGTAGGTGTGAAGCGAGATAAACAGCCACCACCAGGTTGCCACTTGCATCGCAAACGCAAACACCCAGCCTAGCAAAGCGCCTTGGCGCTTGGTAGTGGCCTGGTTGAGCTGCCAGGCCAGCACGCACATGGCCAACAATTGCAGCCACCACATCGGCTGGCCGTGCGCCAGGCCGATGCTAGACAAAAACTCAAAAGGCCACGCAATCGAGAGTGCGTGGGCGCAACCAGCTATTAATACAGGAGCGTATGGCCAAAAACCCATTGGGCTGGCTAGCTCAAATCAAGGCTGGTTTGCACGCCTACAGGTGCCACCTTGAACCACTTGACCGCGCCGCCCTTGGTGTGCAGCACAGTAAATTGCAGGCCGCCCAAGGCAAAGCCTTCGCCGCGCTTGGGCACATGGCCCATGCGATGCGCCACCAAACCGCCAATCGTGTCAAAGTCGGCGTCGCTTAGCGTTACGCCGAACGATTCGCCGACCCGCTCAATCGACGTGTCGCCACTGACCCGAAAGCTACTGTCGGGCAGGCCAAAAATATCGCCTTCGTCCTCGGCAATGTCAAACTCATCTTCAATCTCGCCAACGATTTGCTCGAGCACGTCTTCAATCGTGATCAGGCCTGCCGTGCGGCCAAACTCGTCAATCACAATCGCCAAATGGTTGCGGTTGCCTCTGAATTCGCGCAGCAAATCGTTCAGGCCTTTGCTCTCGGGTACAAACACCGCCGGGCGCAGCAATGCTTTGATGTTCAGCTCGGGCGCTCGCTGCAACTTCAGCAAATCTTTGGCCATCAAAATGCCAATGATGTTTTCTTTTTCCCCCTCGTACACCGGAAAACGCGAGTGCGCGGTGTCGATGATCAGGTGCAGCAGCTCGTCAAATGGCGCGTCGATGTTGACCAGGTCCATGCGCGGGGCGGCTACCATCACGTCGCCTGCCGTCATGTCGGCCATGCGAATCACGCCTTCGAGCATTTCGCGGCTTTGCGCGCCAATCACGTCGTTGTCTTGCGCCTCAACCAGGGTTTCAATCAGCTCGTCTTTGGAGTCTGGCCCGGGGTGGAGCATTTCAGCAAGCTTTTGCAAAAAGCCGCGTTTGTCTTCGTGTTTGGATTCGGCTCTGGCCTCGAATTTTGAAGGCCTACTGGGGGGGTTGTCGGACACTGTGTGTTCGGTAGTTGCTAAGCCGCTAAGGATAGCCGAAGAACGTAGGGGCGCCTTTCTAAGGCGCAGATTTGTCGCGCGCTTCCCGCATGCCGCACCGCACGTCTTGCAAGGTCGATAAAAAGCTCCAGAACTGCTTGGCTTGTACTTTCAGGCGATAGTCGGTTTGGGCGATTTGCTCTTCGACTATTTCAGTGACGCGTGAGTCCAGGTCGGCGGGTGGCAGTTTTAAGTAGGCTTCACTCTCGGAGCCGTCCCGTTCAATGGTGGCGCCGCCTTTGCGGGCAATATTGAGCATGGCGGTGTTCTCGCTCAGCGCGTGAATAAACATCATGTCGACGCCGTCGTTTCGGGCGTGCATCACTGCGCGGTCAAACAGGCGCGAGCCATAGCCCCGCCCACGAGCCGACGCCAACACAGACACGCCGAACTCGGCGCAGCTTTTAAGCTGTGGGTCAGTCGAATAAGCCAGGTGCGCCATGGCAATCAGCTCTAGTTTGCGGTTGTATATGCCAAAAATCTCGTCACGCTCAAAGTTAAGGCCGTCAACGTAACGCTGAATTTGCTCGTCGTTGGCCATGTAGCCAAAGCGCAAATAACGGTCTTGTGGCTCCAGCGCCAGCAGGTGCGCGGCGATACGGCTGCAGTGGCCAGGACCAATAGAGCGAATGGGAATCATCAGGGGCTTAGCGTAGGGCTTGACGTCAATCGCTGCAAGGGCGGATCCCGCAGGGGTGCGCGGCTCGCCGGGCGCGCGAAAGAATTCTTTGCCTGCGCCAATAGAAGCCTTAAAAAGTGCACTTGTGTTAACCATCAACAGAATATACGGGTTTTCCCTAGAATTTCCAGTCTATAGCCGTAATGCGCGCAACCAATAGGGGCTTTTACCCAACAAAAAGCGTCGACAAGCTCAAAACTTGATGAAACTGACCAATTTTTAGGGCTTTTTAAGCCTCTTGCCCAATTGATATAGGCGCTAGCAGCTCCTAAAAACATAGCGTTTTAAATCAAATGGGCACAGCCGTGGTCGCTTTTACGCTGTCCAGAACAAAGCTGGTTTTACAGTCTTGCACGCTGGGGTGCTTGAGCAGCGTGTCCATTACAAAGGCTCTGTAATGCGCCATGTCTTGCACCACCACCCGCAAAAAATAGTCCATGTCCCCGGTCAGCGCCACGCATTCGACCACTTCAGGCCAGGCCTGCACGCTGGCGCGAAAGACGTCCATGGGGTTGCGCTTGTGGGCTTCAAGGTGCTTCTCTAGGCGCACATTGAGGTGGGCGGTCAAGCTCAGGCCCACACTTTCAGGCTTGACCAGCGCCACATACCGGTCAATTACGCCAGATTCTTCCAGCCGTTTGACGCGCCGCAGAACAGCGCTGGGCGACAGGCCGACCTGTTCACCGATCACGTCGTACGTTTCCCGCCCGTTGTGCTGCAGACTGCGCAATATGGCGCAATCAAGCTTGTCAAGTGCGATGGCAAGTTTCATGGCGCAATTTTACTGCGCACGCCAATCACTCTACGCGCCCAGCTCATCGCATACCCTGGCAATCTATGCGGGATTGTCCTAGTGGCCGAATCGTCCGCTTGCTGAAAGAATCGGGCAGCAGAAAAGCACGACCGTTCGTTTTATTTTAATAACAGCAGGAGACAATTCATGCGACTTTCTTCATTTTTCCGTCACGTCTTTTTCTGGATGGCTGCGGCCACGCTGCTCGTCGGGGCAAGCGCCCATGCCTCTAGCGACTACGCCAAAACCCGCTACCCCATCGTGCTGGTGCATGGCCTGTTTGGTTTTGATTCGTTTTTGGGTGTCGACTACTTTTACGGCATCCCTGGCGCATTGAGCCAGGACGGCGCGCGCGTATTTGTGGCGCAGGTGTCGGCAGCCAACAGCACCGAAGTGCGCGGCGAGCAGTTGCTGGCGCAGGTTAAAAACATCATGGCCATCACAGGTGCCAGCAAGGTGAACCTGATTGGCCACTCACATGGTGGCCCGACCATTCGCTACGTGGCTGGCGTGGCACCACAACTGGTGGCGTCTGTCACGTCGATTGGCGGCGTCAACAAGGGCTCGCGTGTGGCCGACATCTTGCGCGGCATCGCACCGGCTGGCGGACTCACAGAGCTGGTGGTTAACAACGCCGCCAAGGCTTTTGTGGCGCTGATTAATTTTGGCTCGGGCGCAACGTCGCTGCCGCAAATGCCCACTGCCGCCCTGAACTCACTGTCCACCGCAGGCTCGCTTGACTTCAATCTCCGCTTTCCGCAAGCACTGCCCAGCGGTTGCGGCAGCGGCCCAGAGTTGGTGAACGGCGTGCGTTACTACTCGTGGGCGGGCACTCTACCTGTGACAAACGTTTGGGACATCAGCGACGGCGCATTGGGCATCATGAGCCTGGTGTTCGGCGAAGCCAACGATGGCCTGGTGTCTGCTTGCTCGTCACGGCTGGGTACCCACCTGGGTGACTACCGCCAAAACCATCTGGATGAGGTCAATCAGGTGCTGGGGCTGCGCGATTGGTTCTCGGTCGACCCGGTCACGCTGTACCGCCAACAGGCCAACCGCCTCAAGCTGCTCGGACTGTGAAGCCCCGGGCTCTCAAGCATCTTGACAAGCGTCTGGCGGGTGCCGCAGGCCTTGCGGCGCTGGGCGCTTTAACCCTTTGGTGGCTGATGGGGCACAGCGCCGATGCGCCGGGAAAGGCTGGCACTGCCAGCAATACTGATATCGCGCAAGTTGCCCGGACAAACGCCGATGCAGTGCTGGCCAGTCAGTCAAATGCAGGGCCATCATCAAGTGCCGGGCTTGAGCCAGCCGGGGTCGGCCAGATCAAAGACTCTTTTTTGACTCCAGAGCTGCGCCAGACGTTTGAGACGATGCTGCTGGAAGCCACCATTGGCCGCGACATTCAAGACCCCGCCGCGCTGAAAAAACGGCTGGCAGCGCTTGTACCGCAGCACTTCTCAAAAGCGTTGGCCGCGCGCGCCGCAGAACTGCTGGACCGCTATATTGACTACCGGGTCGCCCTGGGCGAGCTAAAAGCCCCCGCCGACCCCAGCGATCCGCGTGCCTTGCGCGCCGCCCTTGGCGCGCGCCAAAGCGCACGCCAGCGCTACTTCACCAGCGACGAATACGACGCTTTGTTTGCCGAAGAAGCGCGCCTTGACCGCTACACATTGGCCCACATCGAAATCGACAGACACACCACACTGACCGCTGCGCAAAAACAGGCCGCATTAAAGGACGCAGAACGCGAACTGAGCGACGCGCAGCGCGCGCAGCGCAGCGCCGCCACAGCGCATATGACGGTTGCTGCACAAACCACCGAGCTGAATGCCGGCGACGCGAGCGACGTTGAGCGCTTTAACCAAAGGCGCGCTCAGTACGGTGACACGACAGCCACACAGCTGGCCCAGCTGGACCGGGAAGACCGGGCGTGGCAAGCCAGGCTCGACCAGTACGCCACCGCTCAGGCCAAAAACGCCAGCCCAGAGCAGTTGCAGCAGCTCAGCCAACAATTGTTTTCAGCGCCAGAGCAACTGCGCATAGGGGCCGCGTTGGCCATGCGCCAGCAAGCGCTGCCCACAGCTGCTGCACAGCGCTAACCGTAAACGCCGTGACGCGCGGCGCGATGCGCTCAGCGCAATGCTAACGCATTTTTCCTGCGTTAAAAACTCAAAGTTAACCTGATTTCGCCAGAAAATTGCCCGCCTTCGCCTGTACAGTGCAAAGCATCAATCAGTTTTTTGGAGCGGCACATGGATGCAGGTTTTTCGTTTGAGACAGGCGCGGCCTGGGACAACCCGATGGGCACCGACGGTTTTGAATTCATTGAATACGCCGCGCCCGACCCGCAGGCAATGGCCGCCGTGTTTGAGCGCATGGGATTTACGGCGATTGCCAAGCACCGCCACAAAAACGTGACGCTTTACCGTCAGGGCGGCATTAACTTCATCATCAACGCCGAGCCTGACTCGTTTGCCCCGCGCTTCGCGCGACAGCACGGGCCCAGCGTGAGCGCCATTGCTTTTCGGGTGCAGGACGCCAAAGCCGCCTATGAACGCGCTATTTCGCTGGGCGCTTGGGGCTACGCCGACACGGCGGGGCCGGGGCAGCTGAATATTCCGGCCATCAAGGGCATTGGGGATTCGATCATTTACTTCATCGACAAATGGCGCGGCAAGGGCGGCGCGCAGCCCGGTGCGATCGGCAACATCGGGTTTTACGACGTGGACTTTGAGCCGCTGGATGGCATTGAAGCAGACGCCTTAAACACGCAAGGCCACGGCCTGACCTACATCGACCACTTAACGCACAACGTGCACCGCGGCCGCATGGACGAATGGGCCAGCTTTTACGAGCGGCTGTTTAACTTTCGGGAAGTACGCTACTTTGACATTGAAGGCCAGGTCACTGGCGTTAAAAGCAAAGCCATGACCAGCCCGTGCGGCAAAATTCGTATCCCGATCAATGAAGAGGGCAACGAAAAAGCCGGGCAAATTCAGGAATACCTGGACAAATACCACGGCGAGGGCATTCAGCACATTGCCATGGGCAGCGGCGACTTGATGGCTACTGTTGACATGATGCGCAGTAAAGGTGTGAAGCTTTTAAGCACCATCGACACGTACTACGAGCTGATTGACAAGCGCATTCCTGGCCACGGCGAAAACGTGGCCGAGCTGCACAAACGTGGTGTGCTGGTCGACGGTAAAAAAGGCGCGCTGCTGCTGCAAATCTTCAGTGAAAATCAACTCGGTCCGATCTTTTTTGAGTTCATTCAACGCAAAGGCGATGATGGTTTTGGCGAGGGCAATTTCAAAGCGCTGTTTGAGAGCATTGAGCTAGACCAAATGCGGCGCGGCGTTTTAGCTAAATGACCTTCGAGAAAAGGCCCAGGGTGTCGTTGCTTCCGCTTGCCATGGAGCTGCTACTGTCTGCGCGGGTGCGCCTAACCCTGAACTTTTTTCGAAGGTCTGGTGAAAGCGTTTTTAAAGAGGGGATTTATGGCCATTGAACCTGTCGTCTACGGCGGCAGCACCCGCCCTCCGCGCGGCGACTACTCACGTGGTGGCCAGGTAGCTGCCGATTACACCTGCCCGCAAAACTACGCCGCCTACACCCCAGCCGACCACGAGACTTATCGCGCGCTATACGAACGGCAATCCAAACTGTTGCCCGGTTTGGCGTGCGACGAGTTCATTGCCGCGCTGCCATCGCTGGGCGCATCGACCCACATTCCGCGCTTTGACGACATTAATGAACGCTTGATGAAAGCCACCGGCTGGCAAGTGGTGGCGGTGCCGGGCTTGATACCTGAAGTGCCGTTTTTTACCCTGCTGGCCAACCGCAAGTTCCCGGTGACGGACTGGATCCGCAAACCGGAAGAGTTTGAGTACATCGTTGAGCCGGATGTTTTTCACGACCTGTTTGGCCACGTGCCGCTGCTGTTTAACCCGGTGTTTGCTGACCACATTCAGGCTTACGGCAAGGGTGCCTTGAAAGCCCATGGGCTCGGCGCTTGTGAGGAGTTATCGCGCCTTTACTGGTACACGATTGAGTTTGGGTTGATGCAACAAAAAAATGGATTGCGGGCTTACGGCGCGGGCATTTTGAGCTCATCGGGCGAGCTGGTGCATGCGGTTAAAAGCGCCGAGCCGCAGCGCATTGCGCTTGATTTACTTCGCTGTATGCGCACCGAATACAACATCGACAGTTATCAGCAAACGTATTTTGTGATAGAGAGTTTTCAGCAGCTGTTTGACATGACCGCGCCAGACTTTACCCCGCTGTATGCGCAGCTTAAAACGCTCACGGAATTGGGGGCGGCTGATCAGCTGGTAAAGGACGTGCTTGTTGCCACAGCCTGAGTGCTGCTACGCTTTGGTTGCTGCGCTGCGCGATACTTTTAACGCTGGCCGCTGCATGATCAGGCCACAGACCTTGCAGGCAGGCGTGCTCCAGACTGCCGCAGGCGTCGGCCAGCGCGGTGGCGCCGACGTTGGCAGCCGCGCCCTTAAGGGCATGCACAGAGCGCGAGAGTTGCCCGCTGTCGGTCAGCGCTAGTGCGCGGCGAATGTCTGTGACGCGGCGCGGCGCGTCTTCAATAAACAGCGCCACTATCTCGCGCGTCATGGTGAGGTTCTCGTCGTCGAACTCTTTAAAGCGGCCCAGTCGACTCACATCCAGTACTGCGGCGTCGTTTTTTAGGCCAATCTGATCTTTTAGCGAATCGATTTGGGCGCGAGCAGCTATTAATTCAGTAGCAATAGACGGCTCAGGTGCGTATCGCGCGAGCGCCTCGCTGAGCTCGTCAATACGCATTGGCTTGGCTAAAAACCCGGCCATACCGGCGTCCATGCAGCGCTGGCGGTCTTCTTCCAGCACTGAGGCAGTCAGCGCAATCAGCGCGGGCGCTGCAGTGCCGTGGGTCGACAAAATAAGCTGGGTGGATTCCAGGCCGTCCATCACGGGCATGTTGACGTCCATCAGCACCGCTGCAAACGGCACGACACCGGCTCGGCGTGACAGCGACTGGCTGACCATATCGGCGGCCTCGCGGCCGTTGTTGGCAGTAGCTGCGTCGTAGCCTAGTTTGGCCAGCATGGCGAGCGCAACCTTCAAATTAATGGCGTTGTCGTCTGCTACCAAAATGCGTTGATGCTTTTGCGGTGCGTTAGGCTTGACCGGTGGCGAGACCGAACCAAAACTGCTGTTGCCCGGCAGCGTAGCCACGCGGCTAAGTGCATTGAACAACTGCGACTGCCGATAAGGCTTGAGCAGCCGCGCATCGAACAATTTGGCAGTTGGCCCGGTGGGCATAGCGCCTGAGGTAAGCAACACCACATGGGCGTCGGGTGTGTGCTGTCGCACGCGCTCTGTGAACTCCTGGCCGTCCATATCAGGCATGTGCATGTCAGTGATGATGACGTCGCAGGTGTTGCCAGCGAGCCAGTCAAGGCCCAACTGGGCGCGTTCAAACGCCACTGTTTTCATGCCCCAACGCTTGAGCTGTTTATCGAGAATGCGAAGATTCAATTCAGTGTCGTCCACCAGCAGCGCGGTTTTGCCGGCCAGGCTGGCGAATTCGTCTTCTGCCGCTGAATGGCTGGGGGCGCTGGTGGGGGCCAGCTGCGCGGTAAACCAAAACGTAGAGCCTTCGCCAGGCACTGAGCGCACACCCACTTCACCACCCATCAGCGTAGCCAGCCGCTTGCAAATCGCCAAGCCCAAACCGGTGCCGCCATACTTGCGGGTGGTGGAAGCGTCAACCTGACTGAACGACTGAAACAGCGCGGACTGCCGGTCTAGCGGAACGCCGATGCCGCTGTCTTGAACGCGAAACTCAAGCTTGAGCGCATCGCTCAGCCCCGGTTCGTTCAGGGTTGTGCCAATGTGCACGCTCACCACAACTTGCCCATTGGCCGTGAACTTCACGGCGTTGTTGATAAAGTTCAGCAACACCTGGCGCAGGCGGGTGACGTCGCCCAGCACCCATTGCGGCACATCGGCGTCGATATCTGCCATCAGCTCCAGGCCTTTTTCTCGGGCCCGTTGGGCTGCCATGTCGCAGGCTTCTTCAATCGTGGCCTGCAAATTGAGCGGCTCGTTTTCCAGGTCAAGCTTGCCGGATTCGATTTTTGAAAAATCTAAAATGTCGTTGATCACGCCCAGCAACTGGTCGCTGGACACGCGCATGGTGTGCAAATAGTCGCGCTGCTCGTGGCTTAAGGGCGTATCAGCCAGCAGCGCGGTCATGCCGACAACACCATTGAGCGGCGTACGGATTTCGTGGCTCATGGTGGCCAAAAAAGATGCTTTGGCATTGGCGGCGTCCAGCGCGGCTGCCCGGGATGTCACCAGCTCGCTGGTGCGCTCGGCCACGCGTACTTCAAGATGCTCGTTGGCATCTTGAAGTGCCGCCGTCTTGTCCTGCAAGGCCACCCGACTTTGGCTTAGCGCCAGCGCGCTGCCGTGTAAGGCGCTGGCCAGCGTTTGCACTTCAGTCACGCGGGCGTGACTTTGCAGCGGCGGCACTTCCCCCTGCCCAAGCTGGGCAGTGGCCAACGCCAAGTTGCGAAAACGCCGCGTAAACCGGTAAGCCAGCCCCATAGCCAAGGCGGCTGCCAACGCAATGGCCAGCCCAATTACGGCGAGGGTTTTTTCGATGGCGGCCTGGGTGCTGGCGGTAAAGTCGTTTTCAGGCACAGCCACCACCAAACGCCAACGCAGTCCGTCACTTTCAGCGAACGGCCTGGACGTGACCAGCAGCATGTCATTGCCAAAAGGAATACGGCGCAACGATGCGACGGCTTTGCTAGGGGTTGCCGAGTTTTGCGCAGCCGCCATTGGCGCTTGTGCGATCAAGTCTGCATAGCTTGCCCGCACCACTGGATTGGGGCTGATGCTGGGCCGCAGCCGCTCAAGCTTGCCGGCCAACTCACTGAACAAGGCTTCCCCTGCCGACGAGGCCACTAAAAACGCCTGGTCATCGACCAAATAAGCCACGCCCTGCGGGCTGATGGTGAGGCTTTGCATAAGCTCAGACAAGCGCTTCAAATACACCTCGCTGGCAAACACGCCAAGCACTTTGCCGTTTTCGTCAAAAACGGGCTGCGACAGCGTTACAACCAACTGCTTTTTTGATGCGGAGGGGTAGATAGGTGTGAAAACTCGCCTGCCCGCCGCAACGGCATCAACATACCACGGCCTGGCAGTGGGGTCGTACTTTTTAGTTTCCGGCGTGACGGCGCCGCTGCGATCGCCAGCAAACTGGGCGGCGTAAAACTGGCGCGCTGACTCACTGGGCTTTTTTATGCTGACGCGGGTTGTACCCTGGGTGTCCAAGCCAATCGGTTCAACGCCAACAAATTCACCTGCTGCACTGCCAAAGTACAAGTAAGAGCCATCGGGAGACATTCGGGTTAACGTGAAGGCCGTTTGCTCAAATAGCTCAGGGTTTCGGGCCAGCTCGCGGGCGCGCGCCCATTCAGACGGGCTCCCCCGGCTGGACATCAGGCCGTTGAAAATTACCTGCGCTTGTCTCAGGTGATCTTCAGTGTCGGTCTGTATGCGCTGGGCGACATCTCTCACAATCACAGCGGCCAGCTGGTCTGCTGTCTGTGCGTTACTCCGGTAAAGCACCCAGCCCACCACCGCTGCGGGCACTACACAAAAAAACAGCAAGCTGACTAAAAATATCGTGCGCAACGAAAACGACCGCACTGGCGGGTGCAACGTCATTACAAACCCAGCATTTCGACCGCATCAAACGGCATGGTGCGGCTCGGAATTTGCACCATTGCACGGCGACCGAATTTGACGGCGCCCGTGACCAAACGTGCGGTTTGCACGCTAGCGGTGATTTTCCAATCCAGCGAGGGCTGCCCGCCATACAGTTTAAGAACGGCCGTGACTACATCGCCCACCGGCGTGGTGGTGCCGCTGCTGCCAAAAGGACCGTCGAGTTTGGCAAATGCCACCGGACCGCTATGCAGCGCAATATTCAAAACAAAGGGTGGTAACGAGCGGTCAGCAAAGCGCTGATTGATGTAATTGTCAAGGCGGCGCGTGGTGTCGTTCAAGCCCCAGGCCGCACGGGCAGCGCGCAGGCCGTGGTTGACCGACTGGGTGTCGCCCGCCTCGACAAAAACGCACAACATGCCGTCGCCCACAAACTGCATGTGGTGCGCGCCAAACAAATGCACGGTGTCGCCCACCGTGCCGTAAAACTGCTGAATGACATCACCTAACTCGGCGCTGGACAGGCGCTGGGCCCAGTGTCCGTAGTCGCGCATGTCGGCAAATAACGCAGTGGCATTGGCAAATTTTTCGCTTTGGCGCACAAAGCCGCCGTCTGGCCATTGCTCGCTCAGTGTCTGGCTCAGCCTGGCCTCGTAAAGCTCAATGATGTTGTGGCGCTCGGTTTGCAGCGCCGTTTCGACTGCGGCGTTAAAGGCCAAGGTTTTCATCAGGTCGGCGCGCACCAATTTATTGAGTTGCGCTGCTACCGCGTCGCGCAGCTCTTCGGGCTCAAACGGCTTGGTGAGGTAGTCGTCAGCGCCGTTAGTCATTCCGTAGCGCATGTCACTTCGCTCTCCCAAAGAAGTTAGCAGCACGACCGGCATGGCCGCAAATTCAGGGTTGTTGCGGATACTTTCGAGCACCTGAAAGCCATCCATCAGGGGCATTTGAACGTCGCTGACGACCAAGTCGGGGCGGTGGGTAGCGATCAGCGCTAACCCCTTTTCGCCGTCTTCCGCAGAAAACACTTCATAGCCGTCTTTTTTCAAGATCTGGCTTACCAGCATGCGGGTGCCTGCATCATCGTCCAGTACAACTACTACAGGCATCTTGCTCCGCTGAAAAATTAGGCTACCGTCATTTTAGAAGCCTGTGGCGCCTGAATAGGCGTATTGGCAAGCAAACTCAGCGCATGATCCATGATTTGTGGCTCAAACGCCATTTGAACGTGCGCTACTGCGCGAAGCAGGCGATTGTCTGCCCCGCGCAGGGTGGCGGTTGACGTAGGGAAAACAATGTTGTCGCTGTTGGCGTACCAGCAAGTGAAAAGGGCGTGGCGGTCTACCGGCATGTTTTTATCAAGGCCGGCTTGCCAGCTTGACGCCAAGCGCATTTGCATACCGTTGATGCCGTGGCTGAACCGCGCCAGCCACGTGCCGCCATGCGGGGTTCCTATCGTCACCACGTGGTGCACCCTAGCCTCAGCTTTCATGGTTTGCAGCCACGCGCGTGCGGCCAAGCCGCCCATGGAGTGGCAGACCAACAAGGGCGGCATGCCGCTGGCAAGGGTGACTTGTGCGACGGCGGCTTCAATTTGCGCGGTGTAGTCATCTATCGAGCCAAAAACTGGCTCCAAACTTAACGCCACAAATGCATGGCCATTGCCCTGCAGGCGATTAAGCCACGGCGTCCAAAACCCGCGATTGCAAAAGAACCCGTGAATGAAAACAACGCCGCGCTTGCCCTGAATCACGCTGCTTGTCGACAAGTTGTCTGCCACGGCATGCGCACGAAACGGTTGCCGCCAGCAGAAAATACGTGGCGCAACCAGCGCTTCGCCCCACCAGGCATTGAGCAGCTCTCTTCGGGTGGCCAGTGGCGCGGGATCGGTTTTGTTGATGTGCCGCAAGAGCAAAAACTCAATACCCAAAAAGCCAATGTAGCTCAATGCAATCAACAGGCAACCCGTTACCGCAAATCCCGGACCGCTGTTGTAAAACCAAGCCAGCCAGCCGATGCTTGCTGCCAGCAGGCAAAAGGTGATAAATTGCTGCAGTCTTGCCAACATAGCCAGTTTCTAGAGCGAAATCAGGCTAACTTGACTTCAGTGCGCGCCAGTTTTTTCACCAGCCCTTGCGCCAGCCGATTAACCACGCCATAAACCGACAACTGCGGGTTGGCGCCAATGCTGGTGGGGAAAAGCGAGCCATCGTGAATAGACAGGTTTTCAACTTGCCAGTGCACGCCGTCCGGCCGCGTGACGCCGAGCTTTTCGGTGCCGCCCAAGCCGCAGCCACCCATGACGTGCGCGCTAACCACTTTTGTCAGCAATGGCTTCATCGGCAAAGCATTGACTGCGTCACGGGCTTGGCTCCAGGCGGTGTAGGTGGTTGCCATTTCGTGCAGTGGCAACACTTTAAGCGCCCCCGCCGCGAACTGGATTTCCATCATGGACAGCAGCGCGCGGCGTGCGCCGTCCATCACGTAGTCGGTCAGCGCGTAGTCAAGCGAGGGGGAGCCATCGCCTCGCAACTTGACTTGCCCCCCACGGGACTGGTCATGAAAGCCATCACGCATCAAGGCGAGCAGCGTGTGGTTGTGCGGAAACGCTTTGAGCAAATCATGCTGCGCTTGCCCCATGCCCGGGACGGTGGATGAAAAAATAATCGGGTGCAGTGGCGGCGCTTCGAGCTTGTAGCCAATCGCACCGTCAATAGCCTGGGTTTCTAAAAAGTGGTCGGAATAGATTGTTTGCGGTGCGCCAGCCCAGGCTTCGACTTTTTGCTCAAACACGCCAGACGACATGACCACCGGGTGCAAGAAGGTTCTCTTCCCCAAGGTGCCGTGCGGGTCTGGTGCACCAGAGCGCAGCAATACCGCCGGGGAGTTGATTGCACCTCCTGCCAGCACGTAGTGTTTTGCTATTATTTTAGTAGCTGTTTGCGCCTGTATTTGCTGGGCTACTGGCCTATTTAATGCTTGAGAAGTGCATATTAGGGCTGTTACTCGACCATTTGCAATTTCAAACCGATCAGCGCGCGTTTCAACCAGCATTTGTGCGCCTTTGTCGAGCGCGGCAGGAATCGTCGTGACGAGCATGGATTGCTTGGCATTGGTCGGGCAGCCCATACCGCAGGAGCCCAAGTTCCAGCAGCCTTTGACGTTACGCGCGATAGCCTGTGCAGGTATGCCCAACTTGGCGGCGCCGCGCCGGAGCAAGTCGTTGTTTTCGTTTGGCGGGGTGAGCCAGGGCCCAATGTTAAGGCGCCGCTCAGCTTGCTCAAAATAGGGCGAAAGCGCATCCAGGTTGTAGTCTGCCAAGCCAAACTGGTCCTGCCAAAATTTCAAGGTTGAAGCGGGGGTGCGAAACGACGAGGTCCAGTTGATGGTCGTAGAACCACCCACGCAACGCCCTTGCAAAATAGTGATGGCCTTGTCTTCGGTCTTGCGGGCTGCGCTTTCTTGATAAAGCTGGGGATAGGCTTCTGACTCTTTCTGGTTAAAGTCGCTGCTGCTTTTTAATGGGCCTTCTTCAATGATGACTACTGTTAAACCGGCTTTGGTCAACAGCTCGGCCGTGATGCCAGCGCCTGCGCCGCTGCCAATGATGGCGACATCGCAGGTGATTTTTTCAGGCGGCGCGGCAAATGAGCCGCCCATGACTTTCCAGCCGCGTGCCAGGCCGTCTTTGATTGGGTCTTGAATTTTGCTCATAGTGCTTGGGCGTGTTAAACCGTTATCGGGCCGGGGTAGCCCAGTGTTGACCACGTCGCGGGCTCAGAAAAGTAAGCGCCCGCTGTGATTTCGTGCAGCGCAGCGTAAGCCTGCTGCCGCACTGCCAAGCTTGAATATCGCATGGCTTGTAACGCGGCTTGCGTCTCTTGTACGGTGGCTGTTGGCCAAGGTGTGTTCAAACTTGCCAACGCCAAGCGACCGGCGCCGGAGCCCAAAATCGACACCAGTTGCGACAGCTCTGCTTGCGCGTGAGGAGGCAAAGCGCTGATCAAGATGTCAATTCGATTTAGCAATGCAGTGACTGCCGCATCTTTAGCGGCTGACTGGGCGGGCAAGGTTTTGTCAAGCACCGCCAAACCAATTGCGCGAAACACGCTTTTGCCAGAGGCCGTTAAAACTCCGCGTTCAAGCCCAGGTTGCATCAATGCAGCCGCGCCACCAACGACGGCCAGAGCAGCGGCCGAGACGATGCCGAGTTGGAGCCAGGTTCTTCTTTGCATGATTTGCAGTTTCGCATGCTGACCTGCATTTGCAATAGAGCGGGGTTACTAGATAAACTTGGGGTAAATAGCCATTCCATCCCAGATGAACGCATCAGCCGACCAAATTCACCAAGCGCTTGAAACTGTTGCACGGCTAAGGCGGTCGCGCGCAGCACAGCCACACCTAGCTGCCGCCAACGCAGCTATCAAGCGCTTTCAGGCGCAGCGTTTCCAGGCTACTTATGCTGACTTGTTGCAAAGCGCTCGCCACCAAACTGCGGCGCGCTTTTTTTTGCATGAGTTGTACGGCGACAAAGACTATTCAGAACGTGACCAGCAGTTTGCGCGAATTGCGACCACGATCGCCAAGCTGTTTCCGCAATCGGTGGTGAACACAGCGGCCTCGCTGGCCGAGGTACATGCATTAACCGAGCGGCTGGACGATGCAATGGCTCACGCCTACGTGGCGCTGCAGCCCAGCAGCAGCTTGCAGACCGATGCGGCGCGCTACATTGCTTGCTGGCGAAAGGTGGCGGACCCTGCGGCTCGACACCAACAACTTGAAGTCGTGCTGGCACTCGGCCGGTCGCTTGACAGCTTGACGCGCAAACCCGGACTAAGAACGCTGCTAAAAATGATGCGCGGGCCGGCCGCGGCAGCGGGATTGGGGTCATTGCAACAGTTTTTAGAGTCGGGGTTTGATGCTTTTCAAACCATGCGCGGCGCCGATGAGTTTTTAAAACTAATCACTCTGCGCGAGACGGATTGGATTGGGCGTTTGTTCGACGAGAATGCTGTCGCTTGTGAGACCGAATTGACTCAGTTGTTGGTTCGCAACGCTGCAGTTTGACGGTTCAACAGGTTTAGCCGCGTGCGATTTTGGGAAAGGTCATTTAACAATCCGCTTGCATGCTCGGCGGGTGCATTTGAAGTTTCAGATTCTTGAGACGACATCATCTGGGCACAAGTTTGTGTTTTCTAAAACTTATTTCTTTGGGTAAAGTGCAAGGCCTACGGGGTACAGGCGCCAAATGGTCAATCGCCACCCAGGCAATATGAGTGCCGTGGCGCTGCGTGATTGTGAATCTGCTGTATCCAGCAGGTAAGCTTTTGCATTAGCGCGGGGAGCGCTGATGCTACAACCATTTTCATTCCGGAGAACTTTGCTTTGACGTTCACGGCGCGGTGGAAGTCATACGCACCAAGCACATCGCGACGGCACCAGCGGGGGATTTGCTTAATTTTTGGCATGCCAATTGGGATGCTCTTAAGTACGGCATTTGGCGAAGATGGTGTTCGCGCACGAGCATCCGCGGGGGGAGATTCGCGTGCTTGCAGTGTTTGCGAAAGCGCTTGGTGACGGTCGGGCAAGATGACTCCAACAGCGAATCGCACGTTCCATGCGATTGCATTTTTACAGCACTTTTGGTTTACGACAGATTTGTTAAACGGTACTGTTTCAATGCATCGAAACGTCGTTGCAGCGGTACTTGAGCAGTCATGACTGGAAAACACCAAAGCCGAAACGGGCGCGGGATGTGAGCCACATCAACAAGATCGCCGTCCCGCCACTGAATTACGTCTTCGCGCTGACGTTCAGTTTGCTGGTGATACGCCGGCGGGCACTTGTGGCTGTTCTGTTACCCGCTTGATTTCGGCAAGTTTGTTGAGGTGCTTAAACAACGCGTCTTCCACATGCTGTTTGCGCTCGACACTTTATTCAGCGCGCTGCTTCACCACCCGCAATGCAGGAGTCTTTGTTTTTCGAGGATATGCGTCTAGCGAGCTTGAAAGCTGACTGTGTCGTGCTTTCAACATGCGATTGGCAAAATTGCCTGTCTGCTCGTGACTTAAGCGTGACTTAAAGACGTCGCGGCATAAGCTAGAACTGCGTCAGCGGTACGAGTAATCCGACAACCGATATAGCGTTTATGCTGACAACTGGGCGGCTTTTGTAAATCATCCAAATGACTATCAACGATGACGACGGTAAATCACCCGCGAATGGGATCTGGGAGAATTTTGTATCAAAGGTCTGCAGCTGATTAGTGCGGCGACGGTATGTGGTGTCCAAGCGTTTGCGAAAAGGCTTAAAGCTTGTGAGCTCAAAGTAAGCCGAGTTGATGACATGAGTCGCGGTTTGTATGCAGGACAAAGGGCAGGGCGAAGCTATTAAAGTTTCTGTTTTCAAGAACGATGCAATGTTGACTAAAGAAAACGTTACAGCCCATCACAACGGCATTTGACAGGGTAAAAGCGCAGCAAATTCATGTTGTTTCGCGATAATTTAATCAAAACCAACCTCGGAAAGCCCTTGGGGTATGAGCTTTGCCACTGCGGTTAAAGTGATTTTTTCGGTAGTTTGACCGAAGGCAGCGTAAACCTTCTTGCCGGTATGTACGTTTTTGAGCGTGGTCGGCTGTTTTCTGACTGTATTTTATTTGATGACAGCCGGACAAGCTCGCTTGTTGACTGCGGATACTGCACACATTCGGCGCAAACGCTAAGTTTGACTGCGTCTAAGATAGGGTTGACGCTGCTAAATTTTTTGTTGAAAACTCATCTGAAGGGCGATTATTGCAGTGGCAACGCTGCTTTACAAGCGCGATATGCCGAGCTTGTAACCGTTATTTCTCAAGGTCAATCCGGAGTGGTGGAAGTTTAAAAAGAAGTTGGCATTTTTTACGCCAGCTCGCCAGCTCTGCTGTCGATCTAACTTTGACCAAACGGTACAAATCGGTTAAAGCATTCCACTGGGCTTGCAGCTGTGGGAAGTTCATACGGTTGGCGGACACAACCAGCACGCGATGATTTTACGAGCCAATCAGTAAGATTTTGTTTTGTGTCGATGCGCTGTGGCAAAGCGGTTTTGGTCAAACTAACCAAGCATGGCGCAAATGTGCACCTTAAATTCAACCAACTAAAAAGGTATAGGCTGGCGCTTTGTGATTTTCCCAATGGGAAGCCAGGATACCGTGCTCGGTTCAATCTCAACGGAAGTTTTTTGGCGACTTTGATTTTCCAAGCAAAATCAGAAATGCAGTCCCAAAAGAAAAAACCCAGTCGATCGAAATCGACTGGGCTAGTTCAGGTTTAATAGCCTGACGATGTCCTACTTTCACACAGGAATCTGCACTATCATCGGCGCTAAGTCGTTTCACTGTCCTGTTCGGGATGGGAAGGAGTGGTACCAACTTGCTATGGTCATCAGGCATAA
>JANMWH010000162.1:0-6343 GCA_031393945.1 Polaromonas sp.
CCGTGCGCCACCACGCAGTACAGGCAGCTGTTGGCTGCGCTGGTGGCGGTCACGATCATCTCGCGGTCGCCCTTGGTCAGGTTGCTGGTTCGGCCAACTGACTCTGGCAGCATCAATGCATCGTGGTACGCAAAAAACGCGCGCCACTCGGCCGGGCGGCGGGCAAAGCCTAAAAATACGTTGGGGATGAAGCCCGCTTTTTCCTGCACCTCCAAAATTTTGGCGCGAATGTCGTCAGGCAAGTCCGCCAGTTCTGGGGCAGGGTAGCGTGATGTTGAGTTGGTCATGGCGAGATGATGTTGAGTTTGGGAAAGTAAGTTTGAAAGCGCACTGCGTCGCGTGTGAGCAGCCGCATGTTGCCCACCAACGCATGCGCGCCAATGTAAAAGTCGGGCATGGGCGAGCGTTTGCTTCCCTTGGCTGTACGGTAAATTTTGAAAGCCTGGCCAGCGAGGTAGGCGGCATCCCACGGCAGGGCTTCGCGCTTGATGGGGAGTTGCTTGAGCGCATCGTCAAGGTCGGCGGCTTTGGCAAAGCGCGGGCTGATTTCAGCGAGTATTAGCGGGTTAATCACCAGCGGCGCTTGCTGGCCCAGCAAGTCGAGCTTTTCTAGCGACCACTCAGCCCAATCGGGGTCGTTGGCCAGTACGTCTATCAGCACGCAACTGTCGACCAGTGTGGGGGCAAGCAGGTAGCGCGCGTCGGGTTCGCGCACCTCATGAATAGCTCGCTGGGTGTCTTTAACCACGAATGAACTTCATAAATTCGTCGGTACTCATGCCTTTGAACTGCGCTGCATTTGCGCTGCCGCGTACTTGTTCAAACGCCCGGCGCAGGGGCGAAGCTGATGCGGCGGCGCGCCTGATCAGCACATCGCCATTGGCACACACTTCAAATTCAACTTCGCTGTGGGGTTGCAGGCCCGCTTTTTCACGCACCGCTTGCGGAATGGTGACTTGGCCTTTGCTGGTGAGACGCATGATTCTTACTCCTGTTTAGTAAGAATCTTACTTTGAATGCTTTGACTTCGCAACTCTGCACAACTCTGCGCAACTTTTCACAAACCCACTACCCGGCTGAGTACATTCGCACCCATGTCGGGTAGGGGTTGCAGTTCAGGGCGATCTAAGAAAGCTCATACCGATCAGCGTTCATTACCTTGGCCCACACTTTCGCAAAGTCGTGAACAAACGTTGCCTCTGCATCGCTGCTGGCGTAAACCTCGGCCAGTGCCCTCAGCTGTGCGTTTGATCCAAACACCAAGTCAACCACCGAGCCAGTCCACTTCAGCTCACCTGATGCACGGTCTCGGCCTTCGATCACGTTCTTTTGCTCTGCAGACCTTTTCCACGCGGTATTCATGTCAAGCAGGTTTATAAAAAAGTCATTGCTCAAAGTCTCGGGACGTTTTGTCAACACACCCCGAGCGCTTTGAGCAAAGTTGGTATTGAGCACGCGCATGCCGCCGACCAGCGCTGTCATTTCAGGGGCTGACAGGTTCATGAGCTGCGCTTTGTCAACTAGCATTTCAGGCGCCAAGCCTTCGTAGCCACGCTGCGCGTAGTTGCGAAAACCATCGGTAACTGGCTCCAGCACAGCAAACGACTCCACATCGGTTTGCGCTTGCGAAGTGTCCATGCGCCCGGCTGAAAACGGCACCGCCACGGTGTGGCCCGCCTTCTTGGCTGCGGCCTCAACGGCTGCACAACCGCCTAAAACAATCAGGTCTGCCAACGACACCTTTTTGCCCCCGGTTTGCTGGCCGTTGAAGTCGCCTTGAATCGCGCGCAGTTGATCTAAAACTTTCGCCAGCGCATCAGGTTGATTGACTTCCCAGTCTTTTTGCGGCGCCAGCGCAATACGCGCACCGTTGGCACCACCGCGCTTGTCGGTGCCGCGAAACGTTGCGGCTGATGCCCAGGCGGTGCTGACCAATTGCGAAATAGTCAAGCCACTGGCCATTATTTTTGCCTTCAGTGCGGATATGTCTTGCGCATCAATCAGGGGGTGGTTGACCTTTGGCACAGGGTCTTGCCAGATCAGCTCTTCTTTCGGGACCAGCGGGCCGAGGTAGCGCGCAATCGGGCCCATATCTCTGTGAGTTAACTTGAACCACGCCCGCGCAAACGCGTCGGCAAACTCGGCCGGGTTGGCCATGTAGCGGCGAGAGATTTTTTCGTACGCGGGGTCGATGCGCATCGCCATGTCGGCTGTGGTCATCATGGGCGCGTGGCGTTGTGTGGGGTCGTGCGCATCGGGTACATCGGCGTTGGCGGCTGTGCCTTTTGGCCGCCACTGGTGCGCGCCTGCCGGGCTCTTTGTCAGCTCCCATTCATGGCCAAACAGGTTTTCAAAGTAACCCATGTCCCACTTGATGGGGTTGTTGGTCCACGCGCCTTCTATGCCGCTAGTCACGGTGTGTACGCCGCTGCTGCCACCGGCAAAATTGCTGGTCCAGCCTAGGCCCTGCTCGGTAATGTCTGCGCCCTCTGGTGCAGCGCCCATGTGGTGTTCAGGCACCGCGCCGTGAGACTTGCCGAAGGTGTGCCCGCCAGCCGTCAGCGCCACGGTTTCCTCATCGTTCATGGCCATGCGGGCAAAGGTTTCGCGAATGTCGCGGGCCGAGCCCAGTGCGTCGGGGACGCCATTCGGGCCTTGCGGGTTCACGTAAATCAAACCCATTTGTACGGCGCCAAGCGGCTGCTCAAGCTCTCGGTCGCCGCTGTAGCGTTTGTCCCCCAGCCAGGTGTCCTCGGGGCCCCAGTAAATGTCTTCGCCTGGCTCCCAAGTGTCCGCGCGCCCGCCAGCAAAGCCAAATGTTTTAAATCCCATCGATTCCATGGCGACATTGCCCGTCAGAATAATCAGATCTGCCCAAGACAATTTTTGTCCGTACTTTTGTTTGATGGGCCACAGCAGGCGGCGCGCCTTGTCCAGATTGCCGTTGTCTGGCCAGCTGTTCAGTGGCGCAAAACGCTGCGCTCCAAAGCCTGATCCGCCCCGGCCATCTGCAATGCGGTAGGTGCCCGCGCTGTGCCAGGCCATGCGCACAAAAAACGGGCCGTAGTGGCCGTAGTCAGCCGGCCACCACGGCTGCGAGTCTGTCATTAACGCGTGCAAGTCTTTGATGACGGCGTTGAGGTCGAGGGTTTTAAATTCTTCGGCGTAATTAAAGTCGCCGCCCATCGGGCTGCCTTTTGGTGAATGCTGGTGCAGCATGTTCACGTTCAATTGGTTGGGCCACCAGTCAGCATTTGAGCGGCTGCCCGCTGCAGTGGGTTTGAGCGCGCCGCCCGAAAATGGGCATTTCGTTTCAGTCAACATGGCTATCTCCTTTTAAGCAGCGCTGTGGCAATGTGCCGGGCCACTGAAAAGAAATAGTAGATCCATCTAAACAAATTTGCCAATAGTCTTTGTCTATATTAGTGATTGCCTAAAAAGCCTAAGTTGTAGTGCTAAATACAAGCTTTTTAGGACTGTAGACCAATAAATACGGGCGCGAGCAGCTCACCTAAAGATAGCAATAAACCAGCAATAAACCCGCCGCAAAGGCGTTTACGTTTATTTAAAGTGCTGGCCACATCCACCGATAAGCCGACTTACTGCAAAGATGGGTCGAACGCTGCGATAAACGCAGCAGCGGCGGACGCGCTGCCTGCTTTGCGGCACCGCCTGGCACGTCGTAGATGATTGCTGACAGGTACGGCCGATTGACCACTGCGTTTGGTGAAAATCTTGCAGCCACAACCGTCGGCACAACCGCTGCATCAGCGGTTAAGTTCAGCCCCACCAACACCGGGTCGTGGTCTGACGCACGAAACGGCGTAGGTGCAAAGCGGTCGTCGGTGGTGAAGTTCAGGTTGTAGTCCAGCGCGGTCGGCTCGTCAGCGTTGATGTGCCACACGCCAACGCCGCTGACTTGGCTGGCCAATGAGCTCGATGCATACGCATGGTCAAGTGCGCCGGTTTCGCCACCAAAAACGTAAGTAAAACGGTCGGCTGCGGGCATGCGTTTCAGCAAGCTCTCACTGCCATCCGATTCAATCACTTTGGTCGGATCTTCCAGCAGGTAACTGTTGAAGTCGCCCATCATGAGCACATCTGGTTCGCCCTGTGCTTTGAGCGTGGCCACAAAGTTTTTCAGCGCGTTGGCCTGCTGTGTGCGCCCGGTATTAAAGCAGCCTTGACCGGTATCAATGTCGCCAGAAGTCGGGCAGCTGCCCTTGCTTTTAAAGTGATTGATGACAAACCAGAAGTTGCCGCCGTTCGCCCCATTCACACGGCTGGCAAAGCGCTGTGCCAGCGGCGGGCGGCCAGCTACTGCGGTGTAATTCGCCAGGTCTGCGCCAGTGGGCAGCACAACGCCGCCTACGCGGTCAACCTTGGCGGGCTTGTACAAAATGTCGACCTTGATGGCGTCAGTGCCAACGGTTCCGCTGTTGACTGCGGCGTAAGTGCCCGCGCCCGCTTTGGCGTTGAGTGCTTTGACCAGCTCAAGCGTGGCCAGGTCCGTGTTTTGAATTTCAGTTAGCCCCACCACGTCAGCATCAAGGCCCACAATCGCCTCCACAATTTTTGCCTGCTGGCGCTGAAATTCAATCAAGTTATCAGCGCCCCGGCAATTGCTGGCCCTGACCGGGTTAGACCCCAGCGTGCAGCCTTGGCCGGTTTGGCCCGCAGCATTGGTGCCATCCGTAAACGTGGTGAAGTAATTCTGCACATTAAAGCTGGCTACTTTTAGCGTACCGCCCACTGCAGGTGCGGCAGTTTGGCGCGCATTGGCATTCACGAAAAGCGGGGCTGCGGTGGGGTGAATGCGGTAAGCATTAAAGCCGTGACTCAGCACGCCAGTTGCTTTATGCGTCGTGTCGCCTATGCGCCGTATTCCGGCCGCACCTGCTGCGCTGAAGTAAGGTGTTGGGTTGGGGTTTTGCGCGCTGGAGCCATCGTCCAGAATAATTCGGCTCAGCAGATTTTGAGCATTGGTCACCACCACGTTGCCATTGTTCGGGTGAAATTGCCGCCCACCCAGGCCAAGGGCGAGCGAGCCAAATCGGCCCAGTTCGAACAGTTCGGTCACGGCAAGTGGCTGGTTTATTTCTACCAGCATGCCCTCGTAGCGTTCAAGCGCGCGTGCGTCAGCAACCGGCAGCGTGATGGCGGTGGGCGCCACTGTTACACCGCTGCCGCAAACCGTAAAGGTAACGCTGCCTGCTATCTGTGTAACGCTGTCGTTTGCGCCGCCAAATTCGGTGACTACACCGGTGACTTGTAGTAAGTCGCCAATTGCTACTTTGGCGGCGCTGGGCGCGAATACAAATATGCCTTTAGAGGCCAGCGGATCAGTGGTGGCTTGGGTTTGCTGCACAAAAAAACCATTCAGGCGGGTGGCACCGGTGTTTTGAAAATCACCCACCACTACCCCGCGAACCGTGACAGTAGCGGACACCAGCGGGCTGATGCTGCCGGAACCCTGCACGGCCACAATGGTCTGCAGCGGTGCGTTCGCCGGTATGGCGGCGCTGCAAGTGGGCAACATAACCGAAGGTGCTTCAACCACCGGCGGTGCGGGGGGCGACGCTGGGTTGGCCGCCGGTTCGTCCCCGCCGCCACCGCAGGCAGCCAGCGCTAGCGACAAACCTGCAGCGGCTAGCCACCGGGCAGTTTGAGAAAAAAAGCGTGCCCTAGCTGGAGTGTGTCGTTTCATCGATTGCCTTCGGTTCAGTTTCAAACCGATTGTTTGAAGCAACGAAGGTTTTACTTCCACTTGATGACGTTGGCGTGAAACGCAGCGTAAGTCGACTTATCTCAGCTTGGTGCTCATTTAAGTCTTTTGCCCACATAATACGGGCGCGACCAGCTACTAAAAAGTAGCAAATTATGTTACACGCGGCACCATACGTTACACGCGCCTTGCCAACTCGACCGCAGCAGCCGAGCCGCTGCCAACAATTGCGCACCACGCCCGCAGCAGTGGCCCAGGTGGTTTTCCGCCCAGGGATTTGGCTTCATCGCGATGCTCACATTCGTCGTGTTGGCATTGCAAAAGCAAAGCAAGCAGCTCGGCGTGCTCAGGCCGGTTCTGCAGCTTGTCAATTTGGTGCTGGTAGTGCTTGTCTACAAACGTCTCGACTGCAGCAATCGTGCCGTACACAGCGCGGGGGCCAAACAGCGCGGGCAGCGCGCCGGTTAAAAACCCGGCCACACGCCAGGCAGGCAGCAAGCGGCTGCGCTGCGGCCAAGGCAATAGGGCGCTGATTTTGTCCAAGTGGGTTTGCTCAGTGACGTTGTGGCGTCGGGCAAACTCGCGCACACCTTCGTCGCGTGAAAAAGCCAGCACGCC
>JANMWH010000167.1:0-5260 GCA_031393945.1 Polaromonas sp.
TTGGATTCAGCGCATCCCGCAACCAGTCACCAAGCAAATTCACACTCAGCGCAATGATGATGAGCATCAGCGCCGGAAAGACCGTGATCCACCATTCGCCTGAAAACAAATAGTCATTGCCAACGCGAATCAGCGTACCGAGTGATGGAGACGTGGGCGGCACGCCGACGCCCAAAAACGACAGCGTGGCCTCAGTGATGATGGCGGTTGCCACCTGAATCGTGGCCAGCACCAGCACCGGGCCGAGCACATTGGGCAGCACATGGCGCGTCATGATGCGCAAAGGTGCAACGCCTGTGACGCGGGCGGCCTGCACATATTCTTTGTTGCGCTCAACCAGCGTGGAGCCGCGCACTGTGCGGGCATACTGCACCCAGCCCGTGAGTGAAATTGAAACAATCAACACGCCAAAAGCCAAGGATTCATGCGCGTTTGGAAACATCGCACGGCCGACACCTGCAATCAGCAGCGCCACCAAAATAGCGGGAAAGCTCAGCATCACGTCGCACAGCCGCATTAAAAAGCTGTCGAGCCAACCCCCCATAAAGCCGGCCAGCAGCCCCATCACCACACCAAATACAACTGAAATAATCACCGATGCAAAACCCACTGCAAGTGATATGCGGGCGCCGTACATCAGCGTCGACAAAATGTCGCGGCCCTGGTCGTCGGTACCGAGCAAAAAGCTTCGCTTGCCCTCGTCGTCCCACGCGGGGGGTAGCCGGGCGTTGGACAACTCCAGCGTGGTCAGGTCAAACGGGTTGTGCGGGGCAATGAAGCCCGCAAACACCGCGCACACCAGGCAAATGAAAGCCACCACCGCGGCAGCAATCGCCATCGGTGATGTTTTAAAGCTGTAGCCGACGTCAGTATCTAGCCAGCGGGTGATGAGATTTGTCACGTGCTAAATTTACTTCACGCTCATCCATTTGAACGGCATGAAGTTATCTGCCATTTGCACCAGCTCCACTTTTTTGCTCACGCCCCAAGCCAACGCTTGCTGATGGAGTGGCAGATGGCCGATGTCATCGGTGTGCAGCTTGAAGGCTTCGTTAATAAAGGCGGCGCGTTTGCCTTTGTCGGTTTCAGACTGAATTTTGGCAATCAGCTCATCCACCTTGGGGTTGCAGTACGAGCCCAGGTTGAACTGACCTGCGCCTTTGTCGTCCACGCAGCGCATCAGGCCATTAAACGCGTTGTGTGCGTCGTAGGTTGCTGGCGTCCAGCCCAACATATAAAAGCTGGTGTCCCGGCGCAAAATTTTGGGGAAGTAGGTGCCTTTGGTTTCTGCCTGCAAATTGATCTTGACGTTGATGCGTGAAAGGTCTGCGGCAACAGCCTGACAAATTTTGCTGTCGTTCACGTAGCGGTCGTTCGGGCAGTTCATGGCAACTTCAAAGCCCGCGCCGTAGCCGGCATCCGCCATCAATTTTTTAGCGCCTTCCAGGTCGTACGGCAAACGCTTGTTGGCCGCCGCATCAAAACCATTGATACCCGGGCCTACCATCAAAGCAGTTGGGCTGGACGCGCCGCGCATCACGCTGCGTTTAATGCCTTCAATGTCAATGGCCTGGTAGAACGCCTGGCGAACGCGTTTGTCTTTGAACGGGTTTTTGCCCTTCACGCTGGAGTACAGCAGCTCATCACGCTTTTGGTCCATGCCCAAAAAGATGGTGCGCAGCTCCGGCCCAGTCATTACTTTGGCATTGGCGCTGGCGTTGACGCGTGCAATGTCCTGCACGGGCACGGGCTCCATGACATCAATTTCACCCGACAGCAAAGCCGCCACGCGCGTGGCGTCGTTGGTAATCGGGGTGTAGGTTACTTCAGTCACGTTACCCTCAACCTTGCCCCAGTAGTTACCGCTTTTGCTGAAGCTGGTTTTAATGCCGGGCTGACGCTCGCGAACGCGATAAGGGCCGGTGCCATTCGATCGAAACGACGCCGCATTTTCAATGCCTTTGCGCCGGTCAACTGGTTTGGTGGCCTGGTTGGCTTCAGACCACTTTTTACTCATCATGAAAACCAGCGAGATCACGTCTGGCAAGATAGGAAATGGTGCTTTGGTCTCAATTTCCACAACAAAATCGCCCACTTTGCGGACCTCCTTGATGTCATTGGTGTAGCTTTTCATGTCTGAGCCGTCACCCGCAGCGCGTGCAAAGCTGAACAGCACATCGTCTGCCGTAAAAGGCGTGCCGTCGTGAAATTGCACGCCCTTGCGTAGCTCAAAACGCCACACCAATGGTGTTGGCTGGCTCCAGCTGGTGGCCAAAATCGGCGCCAGGCTCAAGTCCTTGTTGCGGCCCACCAGGGGCTCGTACACATTGCCAGTGACGCTGAGCTGCAATGATTCATTCAGTGAGTGCGGGTCAAGCGAGAGCGCATCGCCCTGGTTGCCGATGCGAATGGTTTTGGCACTCGCTGTGCCGACAAAGCCGACCGCGCCAGCTACTAAAATAATAGCTGCTTGCGCCCGTATTAATTGGGCTAGCGTTGTTTTTGATGCTGATATTGACATGTTTTCTCCTGTTTTTAGCTGAAAAAGACTTTGCTTCAAACGCCCAAGGGCATGGACTGTTCAACCAAACCCGCCAACAACGCCGCGCCCAGTGGCAGCACTTCGTCGTTAAAGTCATAACGGCTGTTGTGCAAAAAGCAACCTGCCTGGCCCAAGCCATCGCCTTGGCCCAGCCGCAGGTAAGCGCCGGGTTTGGCTTGCAGCATGAATGAAAAGTCTTCTGCGCCCATGCTGGGCACGATGTCGCGTACCACGTTGTGCTCACCCACCATCATGGCGGCAACATCAGCGGCAAACATCGCCTCGACGGGCGTGTTGATGGTGGCGGGGTAAATGCGTTCGTAGTTCATGCTTGCGGTTGCGCCAAACGCTTCAGCTACTGAGGCAATCAATGTGTGCAGACGTTTTTCAATCATGTCTTGCACGTCAGCGTTGAAGGTACGCACCGTGCCCACCAGCGTGGCCGTGCCGGGAATCACGCTCATGGCGCCCAAGTCGCCGGCGTTCATGGCGCAAATGCTGATAACAGCGCTGTCTTGCGGCTTGACATTGCGGCTGACAATGCTTTGCACGGCGGTAATGATGTGCGCCGCTACCAGTACCGGGTCAATCGCCATGTAAGGGTGCGCGCCATGGCCGCCTTTGCCAGTAATGGTGATGGTGATGCGGTCGGCAGCTGCCATCATGGGCCCGCGGTTCACGCCCACTGTGCCGGGCGGCATCGACGGCCAGTTGTGCATGGCGTAAGCGGCCTGCACCGGAAAGCGGTCAAACAAGCCGTCTTCAATCATCGCTTTGGCACCGGCGTAGCCTTCTTCGCCGGGCTGAAAAATCAACACCGCTGTGCCGTCGAAATTACGCGTTTCAGCGAGGTAGCGCGCCGCGCCGACCAGCATGGTGGTGTGGCCGTCGTGGCCACAGGCGTGCATTTTTCCGGGCTGGCCAGACTTCCAGCCGAAGGCGTTGTGTTCGGTTAGCGGCAGCGCGTCCATGTCAGCGCGCAGGCCAATCATGTTGCCGGGCTTGGCTTTTGTTTTGCCCTTTCCGTAGACGATACCGACCACGCCCGTAACGCCAATGCCAGTGTGAATTTCATCCACCCCACACAGCTCAAGCGCTTGCTTGACGCGGCCTGCGGTGTAGACCTCTTCAAAACCCAGCTCGGGGTGGGCATGCAAGTCACGCCGAAAGGCAGTGAGCTCGGGGTGAAACTCGGTGATGGCGGCAAATGCTCTGCCCGCTCCCATCAACTTTTGCGGTTTAACGGCAGTTAGCATCAATGGCCTCCAGACTTGCCCACGCGAAGGCGCGGATCGACAACAAAATACAGCAAATCAACCACCAGGTTGATCACTACAAAAATCAGCGCCGTCAGGCACAAGTACGCGGCCATGACGGGAATATCAGCAAACGTCACGGCCTGAATAAACAGCAGCCCCATGCCCGGCCACTGGAACACTGTTTCGGTAATGATGGCAAAGGCAATCAATGAGCCCAACTGCAAACCCGTGATGGTGATGACCGGCACCAGCGTGTTTTTAAGCGCGTGGCCAAAGTGAATAGCCGTGTTTGACAAGCCCCGGGCGCGCGCAAACTTGACGTAGTCGGTGCGCAGCACCTCGAGCATTTCAGCGCGCACCAGCCGCATGATGAGCGTGAGCTGAAACACCGCCAGTGTGAGCGCTGGCAGCGCGATGTGGTGCCAGCCCTTGGGCGTTAACAAGCCCGAACTCCACCAGCCGACTTGCACCACATCACCCCGACCAAAACTGGGGAACCAGCCCAAGCCGACCGCAAACACCAATATCAGCAAAATGCCGACCAGAAAAGTAGGCAGCGACACACCCAGCAGCGACACGGTCATGAACAGCTGGCTTAAAAATGTGCCGCGTTTGAGGGCGGCATACACGCCCATCGGTATGCCCAGCACCAGCGCCAGCACAGCGGCAACACCCGCCAGCTCAAGCGTGGCAGGCAGGCGCTCGGCGATCAGGCGCGAAACTTTAGAGCCTTGACGCAGGCTAAGGCCAAACTCGCCGCGCACGGCATTGCCCAGAAAGTTCCAGAACTGCACCATAAAGGATTTGTCTAGCCCCAGGTCGGCGCGCAATTCTTTAATTTGCTGGGGTGTCGCGTCTTGGCCGAGCAAAAACACCACCGGGTCGCCGACGTACTGAAACAGTAAAAACGAGATAAGTGCCACCGAAATCATGACGATCACGGCTTGAACCAAGCGTTGAAGAATGAATGCGAACATGAAGCTGAAAGAGTTATCCCGATACTAGCGCAGCAAATAGCGCGCCACCACAGGACTTACCTTAGGACGCACAACAAAAAAAGGCCTTGAAAGGCCTTTTTTGTTGTGCAGTTCTGTCTCAGTTGACCTTAACCAGCCGCCAGTCAATGCGGTTGTCAGCGCGGTGCACCACGTCGATGTTTTTCTTCATGGCCCACGGAATGATCTGGTTGTGCAGCGGGATGTGTGACACGTCTAGATGCGACAACTCCAGCGCTTTTTCAATCAAATCGTTGCGGTTTTTGGCATCGGTTTCTTTCTTGATGCGTTCAATCAGCGCGTCCATTTGCGGGTTTGAATAGCGGCCCACGTTGTAGTTGCCGTCGCCGCCTGCGCCCACGCTGCGCACCAGCGACTGCAGGCTGTACAGCGCATCAAACGTCGGCACGCCCCAGCCCAGCATGTAAATGCTCGCTTCATAGCGCTGAATCATGGGGAAATAC
>JANMWH010000194.1:0-1659 GCA_031393945.1 Polaromonas sp.
GCGCCCGCGAATGTCTACGTAAACCCAGCCCGACAAGCGCGCGTTTTCACTGCGCAACATCGGTGGCCCGTCAGTGATGCGTATCTCGGCCACGTCGCCCAGTACCGGGCGCAAGCCGCGATCTGTCACAAAAGGCAGGCGCTTTAATTTTTCGATGGAGTCGCGGGTTTCCCGCGGATACCGCACGTTGATCGGAAAACGTTGCAGGCCTTCTACCGTTTCCCCGACGTTCTCACCGCCAATGGACGACGCTACGACTGACTGCACATCGGCAATGTTCAAACCAAAGCGCGCAGCCGCATCGCGGTTGATGGTGATGTCAACATAACGTCCGCCGCTCAAGCGCTCAGCCAATGCACTGCTGACGCCTGGCACGTTTTTGACGGCACGTTCAATCTCGCTGGCGATGCGGTCAATTTCTGCCAGGTCAGTGCCCGAGACCTTCACACCCACCGGGCTTTTAATGCCTGTGGCCAGCATGTCGATGCGGTTGCGAATGGGCGGCACCCAAATGTTGGACAAGCCGGGCACCTTGACGATTTTGTCGAGCTCATCGACCAGCTTGTCGGGCGTCATGCCTGCGCGCCACTGGCTTTTGGGTTTGAACTGAATCGTGGTTTCAAACATCTCCATGGGTGCCGGGTCGGTTGCGGTTTCTGCGCGGCCTGCCTTGCCGTGGACGGTAGCCACTTCAGGCAGGGTTTTAATCAGCCGGTCGGTTTGCTGTAGCAGCTCTGCGGCCTTGCCCGCAGACAGGCCAGGCAGGGCGGTGGGCATAAAGAGCAAATCGCCTTCATCAAGCGGCGGCATGAATTCACCACCGATACGCAGCATGGGCCAAGCCGTAGCCGCTAGCAGCAATACGGCGATTGCTATCGTAGCCCGTGGCCAGCGCAGCACGGCATCGAGCAGGGGGTGGTAAGCCTTGATGAGCATCCGGTTCAGCGGATTTTTCTGCTCATCCGGAATACGACCGCGAATCAGGTAACCCATCAATACCGGGATCAGGGTGACGGACAGGCCTGCAGCCGCCGCCATGGCGTAGGTCTTGGTAAAGGCCAGTGGTGAGAACAGTCGCCCCTCTTGTGCCTCTAGCGTGAACACGGGTATGAAAGAGAGCGTGATGATCAGCAGGCTGAAAAATAGCGCCGGGCCAACTTCTACCGCTGCGTCGCCAATCACGCGCCACTGGTCATCGCCCTTGAGGTCTTCATTCGGATGAACATGCCGCCAGCGCTCAATGTGTTTATGTGCGTTTTCAATCATCACCACCGCCGCATCGACCATCGCACCAATGGCAATCGCAATGCCGCCTAGTGACATCACGTTGGCGTTGACACCCTGGTAGTGCATGACGATGAAGGCAGCCAAAATACCCAGCGGCAGCGAGACAATCGCCACCAGTGCCGAGCGCATGTGAAACAAAAAAACAAAGCAGACCAGCGCCACCACGATGAACTCTTCAATGAGCTTGTAGGTGAGATTGCTGACGGCCCGTTCAATCAGGCCGGAGCGGTCATAGGTGGGCACTAGTTCAACACCCGGCGGCAGGCTGCCTTGTAGTGATCTGATCTTCTCTTTGACCGCAGCGATGGTCTTCAGTGCGTTTTTACCGGAGCGCATCACAATCACCCCGCCTGTTGCCTCGCCTTGCCCGTC
>JANMWH010000114.1:0-6900 GCA_031393945.1 Polaromonas sp.
AACATGCGGGCGTACTTAACCCGTGATGCTGATTTTTTTGTGCCGCTGCACATTCGGGTGCAAAAGGCACGGCGCGTGCAGGCCGATTTGTTCATCAGTATTCATGCCGATGCGTTTTTTACCGCGCGCCCGCAAGGCGCCAGCGTGTTTGCGCTAAGCGACAAAGGCGCGTCGAGCAGCGCCGCGCGCTGGATGGCCAACAAAGAAAACTCAGCCGACCTGGTGGGCGGCGTTAATGTCAAGGTCAAAGACGCGCAGGTGCAAAAAGCCATTTTGGACATGAGCACCACGGCACAAATAAGTGACAGTTTGAAACTGGGCAGCGCCATGCTGGGCGAGATTGGCGCGGTCGGCAAACTGCACAAGCCGAAAGTCGAGCAAGCCGGTTTTGCTGTGCTGAAAGCGCCTGATATTCCGAGTGTGCTGATTGAAACCGCGTTCATCAGCAACCCCGACGAAGAGGCCAAGCTGGGCAGCGAGGCCTACCAAGTGCAATTGGCCGATGCAGTTATGCGCGGTATTACGCGTTACTTTGCCCGAAACCCACCGCTGGCCAGAAACCGGCCGCTTTGAGTTTGCTATTGCGCTGATAGCAAGCGAGCTAATCGTTACAAGTAGCGCCAATTCACACGTGTAGTAGTGGCGTTCTCCTACGCACGCGCTACCGTTGTAGCTGTAAATTAAAAGTCCAGTCCCATTCGAGCCGCAGCCTTGGTTGCGCCTCGCATTGGCCAAGCTACATTTTTTGAAAGAACACATCATGACTAAATACACCACCACACAAACAGCCAAGACAGTTTTATTGGCATCAGCCGCCGCCGCGATCATGGCGCTAACCGGTTGCGGTACCAGCCCGACCAATCAGCAAATCGGCACGGGCGTTGGCGCGGTAGTCGGCGGCGTGGCGGGCAACGCTGTGTTCGGCGGCGTGCTGGGCACGGTAGGCGGCGCTGCTGCTGGCGCCGTCATTGGCAATGAAGTGGGCAAGAAAAAATAATGCCATTGATTGAGAGAAACTGGCTGCAAGTTGTTTTTTAGGACGCTTGCGTCGACAAAGTCGCCGTCAAGCGCAATCTATCGCTGCCCACCCCGTTTGGCGTAGTCCGAACGGACACAGCGGACCTCATCCCCGTCTACAGAGGTTTATCGATTTTGAATTGCGACGGACAAAACTATCGGGAAGCTTGACCAGTCGTGGGTCAAATTGGATAGATCACAGAATTAAGCACCGTCTCGCTGTCGTACACGCAGCACCTGCTCTGCAGCTTCAATCCGCTCGGGGTGTGAATCAGGCGGTCGATGTAGCGCCCCACACTCATCACCTCGCTCACACCTGCGCCCGCGCCACCTGGCTTGGTGCGAAACACCGCGTAATTGGCAGTGGCGAGAATCACGCCCTCAGCGAAGCTTGAAACACTGGCTTGCCCCACCAGATGGCGCGTATAGTACGGCCCGTGGTAAATCGTCTGCGTAATGCCGTAAACGCGGTCTTGCATCATGGCGCGGCTTTCCAGGTCCATTAGGGCCAGCGGAAGATTACGCTCGTGGTTTTCTCGCGCCTGCAATGTGTAGCGACCATCCTCGGTAAAAAACAGCGGCCATTCCTCAAACCGCTTGCTGTCAAGCGCGTCGGCATACGCGGCGTTGAACTGGTTGATTTGGTGGTGCAGCAGCACCGCTTGAGTCGAGTCTGGCGTGAAGTTCATGGCGTCACTCATAGCCCCACAACCTTGCGCCAATAGCTGTACATACTTCTGATCAAAGTTTCAGTCACCATGTGCTCAGTGCCCTCGGTGCCGGTGCCGCCCAGCTCACACAGGGTGCTGCCTGCACTGCCCGCCTGTTTGAAGCCCCCTTGACTGAATTCAATCACCTCACCGTCGTCGGCGCTGACAAAACCCGCGGGGCCAAATAAGTTGGCTTGGCGCAAGCGGCGTTGGGTCATCTCAGGGGTGTCGTCAGCAAAACCAAAATGCGTCCACACAAAGTCAAACTCGCCAGTACCGCGCGGCACGATGTGGCGTGTGCTGAGCGAATTGACTTGCTGCTGAATGATCAGGCTGGGGAAAAGCGTGATCATCGTCACCGTTGGTGTGATCGGCGTGCCCGGGTGCGCCGGGTCGTCAATCGTCCACCAGGCCTCAGGCATGACGTCTAGCAGACGGTCATCGTGCAACGTCATGTCGGCTTTAAAACTGGTAACGTTTTCAGTCACTGCAGCGCTTGCTGCCGCTTCATTGCGACGCGACAACATGACCGCATGCCTGCCGTGCTCATCCATCACCATGCGGCTTTTTTGGTCGGCGCGCCACAAGCCAAACGTCACAAACCAGGTGTGCAGCAGCCCCGGGTGATAGGGGTCTTTGATGTTTTCCATCATTAACTTCCAGTTGCCCGGTATGCGCTGGCGGTTAATGCCCAGCAGGGTCAAGGGCCGCGCACTACCGTCGGCCGCTTTGAAAATACGGTTAACCCACGGCATGATGCTGGGGCCCAGGTACTCTTCAATCGGCGGCGGCGCTTGACTAAACGTAGCAAACACCAAGCCGTGCAACACGGCTACCCGCAGTTTGGTCAGGCCGTGGTTTTTGACATCAAAGTCAGCCGGCATGCCGCCGTGAATCGTCTCTCCATCTTTAACGCCGTCTTTGAACGGCAGCCCGGCCAAGTCGCCATTGAGCTTGTATGTCCACTGGTGGTAAGGGCACACAAAGCTGCGTGCATTGCCATGCGGCGTTTGGCAAAACCGCACACCGCGGTGCGCGCAGCGGTTTTCAACAACCCGAATGCCGGTGTCAACCGTGCGGTCTTTGGGCGCCACCCGGTCGCGCACCATCAGCACCTGGCGCTCGCCTACGTGGCTAAGTTTGTAGTCACCCGTGTTGGGGATTTCAACTTCAAGGCCAACGTAGCACCAATGGTCGCCGTAAAAAATGGCGTCCAGCTCCTTTTGGTACAGCTGGGCATCGGTATACGCCCAAAACGGCACGCGGCTGGTGCCTGCGCCTTGCCATTGCGGCTTTTCAATGCTTGACGTGGTGGATACGTCCATACTTTTTAGAAACCTTTAAAACCGGTGAAAACTGCAAATTGAATCCTAAGTATGCTTACCAGTTTTGTCAAATTAAACTTTAGCCACCGTCTTGCGCCCCGCCTTCCAGGCGCCGTAGATCACCACCAGGCCGGGTATCAAAATCATCGCCCAAATGATTTTTTCAAGGTTGGCTTTCACAATCGGGATATTGCCAAAAAAGTAACCTGCAGTAATGATGCCGCCCACCCACAGCGCGCCACCCACCACATTGAAAAAACTAAACTTGCCGCGGTTCATTTCAGACACACCCGCCACAAAAGGTGCAAAGGTACGCAAGAACGGCGCAAACCTGGCCAGCACCACAGTTATGCCGCCATAGCGCTCGTAAAACGCGTGCGACTTGTCAAACGCGTTTTTGTTAAACCACTTTGAATTGGGCCAGCCGAATACCTTGGGCCCAAAGTGCCGGCCTATGCTGTAGTTGCACTGGTCGCCCAGCACAGCGGCGGCAAACATCACGCCTATGGCTAACGGGTAGCTCATCAAGCCAACCCCGCATAGGGTGCCGACCACAAACAGCAGCGAGTCGCCGGGTAAAAATGGCATCACCACCACGCCTGTTTCCACAAAAATAATCAAAAACAGCAGCGCGTAGACCCACGCACCGTAGCTGGCGACGAAGGCTTCCAGGTATTTGTCGACATGGACAATAAAGTCCAATAAAAACGTGATGACTTCCATGAACGCATTTTGACAGCAGTTACCCGCAGCACAGCCTTTAAAATCTGCATCAGTGACCATACCGCCCCGCCGCCCTATTTGTGAACTGCCCGACGAGCTGATCAGCCAGATTTCTGCTGGCGAGGTGGTCGAGCGCCCGGCATCGGTGGTGCGCGAGCTGGTCGACAACGCGCTGGACGCGGGTGCTACGCAGATTACTGTTCGCTTGCTGGCGGGCGGCGTGCGGCTCATTTCAGTTGAAGACGACGGCGGCGGTATTCCCAGAGCCGAACTGCCGGTGGCCCTGCGCCGCCACGCCACCAGCAAAATCAGCTCACTGGTTGACCTTGAATCTGTAGCCACTATGGGCTTTAGGGGCGAGGCGCTGGCCGCCATCAATTCGATTGCCGACATGAGCGTAACGTCGCGCACGCCTGGCAGCGACCACGCTTGGCAGCTTGATGGCCGAACCGGCGAGCTCCATGCTGCCGCCCGCAGCCGAGGTACCACAGTGGAAGTGCGTGAGCTGTTTTACGCAACGCCCGCGCGCCGCAAATTTCTAAAAACCGATGCCACCGAGCTGGCGCATTGCATTGAGGCAGTACGCCGCCACGCGCTGGTGCGGCCCGATGTCGGCTTTGCTGTGTGGCACGAAGGCAAGCTGGCCGAGCAGTGGCGTGCCTGCTTAGGAGACGACAGGCACAGTCAGCGCCTGGCCGACGTGCTGGGGCAAGATTTTGTGGCGCAGTCGGTGCTGGTTGACTACCAAAGCACGGCTATTCGCGCAGACGGTACGCCGCTGGTGCGGGTGCGTGGCCGCGCGGGCGTGCCTGGCGCGGCTCGCTCGCGCCCCGACCAGCAATTTGCATACGTCAATGGCCGTTACGTGCGCGACAAGGTCATCACGCACGCGGCACGCTCAGCTTATGAAGACGTGCTGCATGGCCATCGCCAGCCGGTGTATGCGCTGTATATTGATATTGACCCCAGCCGAGTTGATGTGAACGTGCACCCGACAAAAATCGAAGTGCGATTCAGGGACAGTCGCGAAGTACACAGTGCGGTGCGCCACGCGGCTGACAACGCGCTGGCGCTGCCTCGGTCAGCGCAGGCGCAAAGCCCGGTATTGGCCGTAAATCAAGTGGCAAATGCAGTTTTTACCCAATCAATACGGGCGCAAGCAGCTATTCCTTTTATAGCTAATACGCCGGGCTATGTAGCCGACATTGAAGCGACCTGGCCCGTTTTCGCATCGTTTGCACCGTCCCCAACGCTAGCCCCCAACCCTGCGCCCGCGCCGGTAACCGACTGGCCATTGGGCCGGGCCATTGCGCAGCTGCAAGGCATTTATATACTGGCTGAAAACACGCAAGGCCTGGTTGTGGTCGACATGCACGCCGCACACGAACGTATCGTGTACGAGCACCTTAAAACGCAAATGGACACCGCCCGCATTGCGAGCCAGCCGCTGCTCATACCGGCTACCTTTGCCGCGAGTGCGCAAGAAGTTGCCACTGCCGAAGCCAACCAGGACGTGCTGGCAACGCTGGGGCTAGACATTGCGCCGTTTTCACCCAAAACACTTGCTGTAAGGGCCGTGCCGACGTCGCTGGCGCGCGGCGATGCAACCGAGCTGGCGCGCAGCGTGCTCGCCGAGCTGGCCCAGCATGACGCCAGCACCGTGGTGCAGCGTGCGCAAAACGAATTGCTGTCCAGCATGGCTTGTCATGGCGCAGTGCGGGCCAACCGCAAGCTGACTATTGAAGAAATGAACGCCCTGCTTCGGCAAATGGAAGCCACTGACCGGTCGGACCAGTGCAACCACGGCCGCCCAACGTGGCGGCAAATCAGCGTGAAAGAGCTTGATGCACTTTTCATGCGCGGCCGCTGAACTTTTACGGCTCGCACCGGCTCTATCGGCGTCATGAAAAAACTACCCCTGATCACTGCAGCGCTGATAATGGCCGCGCTTTTTGCTGGCTGCACCACACTCGACGAAAAGCAGCGCACCTGGATTTTTCAGCCCAGCGACCGCTCTTGGGGCGGTGGCCTGGCCGCGGCTGAGGGTATGCAGGAAGTGTGGATTCCTTTAGCAGCATCGGCAACCTCCACCGAACCCGCAAAAGCCGCCGAGCCAGCCGATGCCAAACTTCACGGCCTGTGGCTGGAGTCCGTTAAGCCCAACGCACCTGTGCTGCTGTATTTGCACGGCGCACGCTACAACGTGACCGGCTCGGCGCCGCGCATTCGCCGCATGCAAGAGCTCGGCTTTTCAGTGCTGGCCATCGATTACCGGGGTTTTGGTAAAAGCAGCCCCGGTTTGCCATCAGAAGCGACTGCCTACGAAGACGCCCGAGCCGCGTGGAACTGGCTTGGCCAGCAGTACCCCGAGCAAAAGCGCTTCATTTTTGGCCATTCGCTGGGCGGCCCGATTGCAATTCATCTGGCAGCAGAAGTCAACGACGAAAGCGGTACGCTGGTTGAAGGTAGTTTCACATCGATTGCCGATATCGTCAGCGCCTCCAAATGGGGTTGGGTGCCGGTGTCTTTTTTAATCACGCAGCGGTTTGAGGCAGTTAAAAGAGTTGCGCAAACCGGCTCGCCTTTACTGGTGGTGCACGGCGCTGACGACCAGCTGATTGCCCCCGCACTGGGCCGCAAACTGTTCGACGCTGCGGCAGAACCGAAAATGTTTGTGCTGGTGGAAGGGGGCTCGCATCACAACACCAACCTGGTCGGCCTGCCGCAGTACCGCGACGCTCTAGCCAAGCTTTTCGCGCTCAAGTAGGCGCGGCTACTGCGCTCAGTTTCCAAGGCCACTCAAAAGGCCGGCGGTGGGCAGCCGGTTGGCCGGGTTAAGCTTCCTTCTTCTCGCCTCTTTTGCTCTGCCCGACTTTGTCACACTCCCCCATCGAATCAACGCCCAGCCAGCCCATGCCGCAAAGTCTGGTGGTGCTCGTGCTCGCTTTGCTGCTGGGTATTCAGCCCGTCACCACCGACTTGTACCTGCCCGCCCTGCCCGCTTTAACTGCCGGTTTCGGCGCCAGCATGGCCCAAGCACAGCTCACCCTCAGCGCGCTGCTGCTGGCGTTTGGTTGCTCGCAATTGGTGTGGGGCCCGCTGTCTGACCGCTTTGGCAGGCGGCC
>JANMWH010000258.1:0-2618 GCA_031393945.1 Polaromonas sp.
TCGTCGGGAATCGAGCCACCCACCAGGCCCGTGTTGCCGCCTTGGGTAACGATGCTGACGCCGCTGGCCGCGCAGGCTTTGACAACCGCCGCAACTTCCAGTGTGCTGGCAGGCCTAACTACCGCCAAAGCTTTGCCGCGCGAGCGCTTGCGCCAGTCCAGCTCGTAAGCAGACAAGTCGCCTTCTACCAGCACATAGGTCGAGCCAACAATTGTTTTTAATTGGTCAATAAGCGCGTGCTGCATGACTAGTAGCTTCCTTTGGGCAGCTTGGGAATGCCTTTAAATCGTACTTTGACGTGCAACGAACAAGCAGCAAAAAGCACCAGACAGAGAACAACTTCAATCATGGCCAAATAGTTGCTGGGCGGCTTGTCGCTCCAGGCGCGCACCGCGCCTTCAGTGAAGTACAGCCACACCAATAGGCTAAGCCAACGGTAGGTGTACATGCGGTTTTTAAGCACGCCCGCCAGCGGCAAAATCAGGGGCAGCACTTTAAGCGCCAGCAGAGAACCGCCGGGGCGCACAGGCGCTAAGTACATCTCCCACGCAACGCCTAAAACAATCAGCGAAAACAGGCTTGCTGCGGCCGTCCAGCGGATGATGTCGATTTGATTTTCTTTGTTCATGTCTGGAAAAGAGAGAGGTGGGCAATTGCTTAAGGCATGATACCGGGGATGAATTTTCAACAACGATTGCAAGTCTTTTGGGCAGACTTGTCTCATTTCCCGTGGCGCGAGACAGCCTACACCCTGCGGGCACGCTTTCGCGATGACCAGATGGGCTTGACGGCCAGCAGCCTGACTTTCACAACATCCATAGCCTTGGTGCCGTTTTTCACTGTGGCGTTGGCCATTTTTACGGCTTTCCCGATGTTTTCCACCATGCAGGGCGCGCTGCAAGCGTGGTTGGTGCAAAGTTTGATTCCAGACAACATTGCACGTCAAGTACTGGGCTACCTGACTCAGTTCAGCCGCCAGGCCAATAAATTGGGCGGCGCGGGTCTGGGGGTTTTGCTGATTACAGCGATTGCTTTGATTTTGACGATTGACCGAACGTTGAACAATATTTGGCGCGTTAAAAAACTGCGGCCCTTCGCGCAGCGGGTGCTGATTTATTGGGCGGCCATTACGCTGGGGCCGGTGTTGCTGGCGGCGAGTTTGGCATTGACGTCATACGCCTTGTCGGCATCGTCTGGGTTAGTGGGCGGGTCTTTGTCTGCGCCGCTCAAATTTGTCATTACTGCGTTTCAGTTTGTGCTGGTGGCGGGCGGTATGGCGTCGCTGTACCGCTACGTGCCCAACACGCACGTGAAGTGGTCGCATGCATGGGTCGGCGGCGTGTTTGTGGCGATTGGCATTGAGCTAGCTAAAAAAGCGCTGAGCCTGTACTTGGCCAGCGTACCGACATACTCGCTGATTTACGGGGCGTTTGCCACGCTGCCTATTTTGCTGGTGTGGATTTATGTGGCATGGGTAATTGTGCTGATGGGCGCGGTAATAGCGGCTTATTTGCCCAGCTTGTTGGCGGGTGTTGCGCGGCGCGGCGGCGGGCATGGCTGGCAGTTTCAATTGGCTATTGAAGTGCTGCAGCAGCTGCATCACTATCGTGACATAGCGCTGCGAGGCGCTGACGCTTCAAGCATGGCGCGTCATTTACGGGTCAGCGTGTTGCAACTGGAGCCAGCCCTGGAAGCTTTAATCACGCTGCAATGGATTGGCCAACTGGTTGAAGAGGGCGACCTGGAGTCGCGCTATATTTTGCTGGCTGACCCGGACACGACGATGCTTGAGCCTTTGATGCAACTTTTGCTTTTAGACAAAGCAGACTCAACTTTGCCGTTGTGGGCTGCAGGTGGGTGGTCTCATCTCATGTTGAGGCAAGTGCTGTAAAAAGCATTTTGATCCTCCGTCGCTTGGTTGATGCCTGACTGCCTCTACATTCCCGCATCAGTGCAATTGAAAAATGTGGTCATGTGTCAATGCTGGGCATCTGAGGTTCTGACCGTGAAAATAAAGTGGCATCAAGTGGTTTGCACTTGTTAAGACAGCGCTCCTCGCGCTATCGCTCAGGCCACGCCAGCTTGGCTGCCATCAACACAAACGCGGCAGCAAAGCCGCGTCGCAGCCCCGCCTGAACAGCGGCAGATTCAATGACAAGCTGACGAAAGCCATGAGCCAGCAAGCCGTAGCCGACAAACACGGCAAACGTCATGGCCATGAATACAGCGCTCAGAACACTGAAACTCAGCACGTATCGCGCGGCATCGGCATCGATAAACTGAGGCAGAAATGCCAAGAAAAACAGCGTCAGTTTCGGGTTGAGCGAGTTCAGCAAAACTGCCTTGACGATCAGCCTCAAGGGGCTAGCAGGCTTTACGCGGTCGTCGACGCTGAAAACCGAGTGGTCACGCCATGTCATCACGGCCAGGTACAGCAGATACAGCACCCCAAGTACTTTGAGTACCTGAAAAGCGAGCGCTCCGGCGTGTAGGGTTGCTGCAAGCCCCAACCCTGCGGCCAGCATGTGCGGAACAATACCCAAGGTGCAGCCGACGGCAGCATAGATGCTGGCCGTTTTACCCTGAGATAAACCGGTGGATACGGTGAACAACACACC
>JANMWH010000283.1:0-8614 GCA_031393945.1 Polaromonas sp.
CCATGTCATGAGCGACGAATCGTCTGAGCTAACGCCGGGCTGCGAAGTGGCGTTTTTCCCACCCGTCACGGGCGGGTAGTAGCTATGGCACGTGTCGCCATTCAGCCGCAAGACTTCAATCTGGCCGACGAGATTGCGCAGCTTCGGCGCGGCGACAAACGTGTGGGCGCGGTCTGCAGCTTTGTGGGAACGGTGCGCGACAAAAATGACGGTTCAAACGTTAGCAGCATGGAGCTGGAACACTACCCCGGCATGACGGAAAAAGCCATCGAAGCCATGATTGATGAGGCCGTCAAGCGTTTTGATATTTTTGCTGCGCGCGTGGTGCACCGTGTCGGCCTGTTGCACCCGCTCGATCAGGTGGTAATGGTGGCGGTGACTTCAAGCCACAGAGGCGAGAGCTTCAAGGCATGTGAATTTTTAATGGACTACCTTAAAACCCAAGCGCCTTTCTGGAAAAAAGAAGTGACGCCAGCCGGCGCGCGCTGGGTAGACGCCCGGGCCCATGACGATGCCGCGTTGGCCAAGTGGGGCGTTCGGGTCAGTAACGTCTAGAAACCTGCTGCCATACGCCTGCCCTGGCGTGCGGCGCATTGGCAGAAGCTTGATCTGGCGCAATAAGCCGCCTACCCGTGACGCTTGAAAATCAGACAGCCACCCCGAACTGACTCGGTACGACCGTTAGCAAGCTGTTCGCGGCTTCCATCACATTGCAAAAGCTTCAAAGCTAAAAGGCTCATTTCATGCGGCAAGACAAACTCACCACTAAGTTTCAAGAAGCCTTAAGCGACGCGCAGACGCTGGCCCTGGCCAACGACAACGGCTATATCGAGCCTGTGCATTTGCTGCTGGCCATGCTCAAGCAAGAAGACGGCCCGCGCGCGCTGCTTGAAAAAGCCGGCGTCAATGCCGCTGGCCTTGAAATATCGGCGCAAGCAGCTATTAAAAAACTAGCGCAGGTCAGCGGGCAAGACCAGATTGCTGTGTCGTCCGACTTGGCCAAACTGCTGCAAGCTACTGAAAAAGAAGCCATCAAACGCAGCGACCCGTTCATTGCAGGCGAGCTGTATTTGCTTGCCGTAGCCGACAGCAAAGCCGACATCGGCAAAATCGCGCGTGAAAACGGCCTGACCCGCAAGTCGCTTGAAGCGGCGATCAACACCGTGCGCGGCGGTGAAAAAATGGACACCGCTGAAGGCGAGGGCAACCGCGAAGCACTCAAAAAATACTGCATGGACCTGACCGAGCGCGCCCGCATGGGCAAGCTCGACCCAGTCATTGGCCGCGACGATGAAATTCGCCGTGCCATCCAAGTATTGCAGCGCCGCACCAAAAACAACCCGGTGTTAATTGGCGAACCAGGTGTGGGTAAAACCGCTATCGTCGAGGGCCTGGCCCAGCGCATCGTGGCGGGCGAAGTACCCGATTCGCTCAAAAATAAACGGGTGTTGAGCCTGGACATGGCTGCGCTGCTGGCGGGTGCAAAGTTCAGGGGCGAGTTTGAAGAGCGCCTGAAAACGGTGCTGAAAGAACTTGCGCAAGACGAAGGCCAAACCATCGTTTTTATTGACGAGTTGCACACCATGGTTGGCGCAGGCAAGGCCGAAGGCGCAATGGACGCAGGCAATATGCTCAAACCCGCGCTGGCGCGTGGCGAGTTGCATTGCGTAGGCGCCACCACGCTTGATGAATACCGCAAGTACATTGAAAAAGACGCTGCACTGGAGCGGCGCTTTCAAAAGATTCTGGTGGGCGAGCCAACTGTGGAGGCGACGATTGCCATCCTGCGCGGCCTGAAAGAAAAGTACGAGTTGCACCACGGCGTGCAAATTACTGACCCGGCGATTGTGGCGGCGGCAGAGCTGTCACATCGCTACATCACTGACCGCTTTTTGCCCGACAAAGCGATTGACCTGATTGACGAAGCGGCCAGCAAAATCGCGATTGAGCGCGACAGCAAGCCCGAGGTGATGGACAAGCTCGACCGCCGCTTGATTCAACTGCAAATTGAGCGCGAAGCCGTGCGCCGCGAGAAAGACGAAGCATCGCAAAAGCGCTTTGGTTTGATCGACGAAGAAATCACCAAACTGCAAAAAGAAATTTCAGACCTTGACGTGATTTGGCAAGCCGAAAAAGCGCAAGCCCTCGGCAGCAAAGATGTGATGGAAGAAATCGACCGCATCAAATTCCAGATTGAAGAACAAACCCGCAAGGGTGACTTTAATAAGGTCGCCGAGCTGCAGTATGGAAAACTGCCTGATTTAGAAAAACGCTTGAAAGCCGCGCAAGACAGCGAAGCCAAGCCCGCCGCCAACGCCGCGCCCAAGCTGCTGCGCACGCAAGTGGGCGCTGAAGAAATCGCTGAAGTCGTGGCCCGTTCCAGTGGTATTCCGGTCAGCAAACTCATGCAGGGCGAGCGAGACAAATTGCTGTTGATGGAGGGCAAGTTACATGATCGCGTGGTCGGCCAAAACGAAGCCATTGGCGCGGTGGCCAATGCGATTCGCCGATCACGCTCGGGCTTGTCTGACCCAAATCGCCCCACCGGCTCGTTCTTGTTTCTCGGCCCCACCGGCGTCGGTAAAACTGAATTGTGCAAAGCCCTTGCTGGCTTTTTATTCGACAGCGAAGACCACCTGATTCGCGTGGACATGAGCGAGTTCATGGAAAAGCACAGCGTGGCCCGCCTGATTGGCGCGCCGCCAGGCTATGTGGGCTACGAGGAGGGCGGTTACTTGACAGAAGCTGTGCGCCGCAAACCCTACAGCGTGCTGCTGCTGGACGAAGTTGAAAAAGCTCACCCTGACGTGTTCAACGTGCTGCTGCAAGTACTCGACGATGGCCGGCTTACCGACGGGCAAGGCCGCACGGTAGACTTTAAAAACACCGTGATCGTGATGACCAGCAATATTGGCTCGCCCATTATTCAAAGTATGGTGGGCAAACCGTACGAAGAGATTAAAGACGCGGTGACTGACGAGCTGAAAAATTACTTCAGGCCCGAGTTTTTAAACCGCATTGACGAGACGGTGGTGTTCCACGCGCTTGATGCTAAAAACATCGAGTCGATTGCACGTATTCAGTTGAAGGTACTGATGGCCAGGCTCGAGAAGATGGAGCTGACGATGCACGTGTCAGAAGCCGCCGTTGCCGAGCTGGCCAAGGTCGGGTTTGACCCGGTGTTTGGGGCAAGGCCACTCAAGCGCGCGATTCAACAGCGGATTGAAAACCCGCTAAGCAAGTTGCTTTTAGAAGGCAAGTTCCCGCCCAAGAGCATCATTCCGGTTGATGTCGATCCGATTCACGACCCGGGAGTGTTCAGCTTTAGTAAGGCAGGAAAGGCAGAGTCATCAATCTGAACGCTATTTATTCGGGAGCTGCTCGCGCCCGTATTTATTGGGTTGCAATGGTTTTATTGAATACAAAAGCTCGTAAACGGCGTCTTTAGCGCTTAAGGCGCGTAGCGCTCACCGCCATAACACTGGGCCGTTGGCGGCAAACCACTTTTCGACTCCTGAGTTAACCGCCCCTTCAATGCGGCTGCGTTGGCTCTTTATAGGGGCGTCAAAAAGCGTTTGCCCAAAGACCATGGCCGCCGGGCCACCACAAACCCTCCGGCGCTAAAATTTTTCGGTCGCTTTTAAAACTTTTATATTAATCATGACAACTATGTAATTTTCGGGTGCCTCATTCAACGACAAAATCTTCTTTACCAAAGATTTACTTTGTCTATGAGGGGAAATTGACGATGCACCCAAACAAATTATTGCCAAGCAATCTGCGAGCCGTGAGAGTTCTTGGCGCACTTGTGATTGCAGCGACGGTTGCAGCATGCGGCGGGTCTAAAGAAACTGAAGAAGCGCCCACCTCTTCCGCAGTGCTAACGACGCAAATAGCGCCAACACCAGCAGCCGTGGTACCAACACCACCGGATGTACCGGTGGTCACAAGCAACGGAAAGCTCAAAATATTCATCTTGGCGGGGCAGTCCAACATGGAAGGGTTTGGCAAAGTAGACCGGGGTGGCGACCCCGACCGGGCCAAAATTGTGTGTCCACTCAAGGCAGACGGCACGCGAAGCGGTCCGGCAAATATCCTGGGCGGCATGGGCAGTCTGCGGGCCATGGTCAACGCCGACCCTGATAAATACAGCTACCTGGTCGACTCCAGTAAAACGATAAGCTACGCAGTTACAGCAAACGTCCCTGAATGCACCAAAGCAGACGCCAAAACTTACTCAAGCTGGGCCACACGTGACGACGTGTACATTTCGAATTTAAGTTCGACAGCGCCCAATGACAACACAGTGAAAGGCAGCGGAAAATTAGGCGTGGGTTTTGGTGCTAACAATGAAATGAGAAACGGCGAAGGGTATATCGGCCCAGAATTTGCCTTTGGTCATGTCGTGGGCAAAGGACTTGACGACAAAGTGTTGCTAATCAAAACGTCGTGGGGCGGCAAGTCGCTTGCAGTTGACTTCAGACCGCCCAGCTCTGTTGGCTTGGGCGTTGGTGTGCCCGACACAACTTCAAGCAAAACACCTGACGTTACTGGCGTCTATTACAGCGAAATGGTGAGAAGGGTCAGGCTTGTGCTGTCCGACATCAAAAAATACTACCCAGACTATGACGGCAAAGGTTATGAGGTGGTAGGTTTTGGTTGGCACCAAGGCTGGAACGACAGGATTGATACCAGCTACGTGGGTCAATATGAAGTTAACTTGGCGAACTTGATTCGTGATCTGCGCAAAGACCTGAACTTGCCGAATATGCTGGTGGTGATAGGCAACACAGGCTTGGCATGGGCTGGCAAAGACAAGAATTCCTTAGACCTAATCAACGCACAGGCAAATGTTGCTGACCCCATCAAATATCCAAAATTTGCGGGCAACGTCAGCACTGTTGATACACGCCCTTTCCACTACCCGGATACATCGCCAGAGATTGGGTTTGTACACCACTGGAATTACAGCGGCGAGAGCTACTTCAAGGTCGGCGAGAGCATGGGAACGGCCATGCTCAAACTGATGAAACCATAGCTATCAATTGATTAACAACTCACCGACAACTATTTTCACATTGACCCCTACGGAGAATCCAAATGAAACTTTTACATCACATGAACAAAAATTCATTGTTGGTTTTGGTGGCTAGCAGCGTGCTGGTTATCACCACACTAGTCGCTTGCGGTGGGGGTGGCGGCGGAACTAGCGGTGTAGCTAGCGGTGGCCCCAGCGGCGGCCCCAGCGGCGGTCCGGCAATTGACAATGGTTTACCAGCCTACGATCTCAACGGTTTTAAACAATGCGGCACTGAGTTCGGCAAAGACATAACACTCACTGCTGATACGCATCTTGCCTACGGTTTAGCCGAAGGATATCGGCTTGTGTATTTGTTTAACCAGAAAAAGGGCACGGTTATCAAGCCGATGACTGAGACCTTTGGTGGCGATCCATTGCCCTCTGTTGGCAAGCTCGTCTACTGTAAACCGGTCGCCAGTGACAATAATGACGTGGCCGTATTCAAAGCTTCGATAGCTGCCGTCAAATCGACTTTAGACACCGCTTCGGTTTTATCGTCAGAGCAGCTCCAGCTGCACAGCAACCGCCTCAAGCAAACTATGTACGCAATAGTTGAGAGCGAAGCATCGTTGCTTCAGGCTTTTGATGTCATTACTGCGTATGAAAAAATGCGCGGTGGCGCATTGTTTGCGAATAAAGAAACTAAAAACTGGTTCCCGAACGAAAACTACGGTGACAACGGCAGGGACATCGACCGTACCGTACTCACCATTCAGCAGGGTATTCATGACATCGCGTACGTGCCAGCGAATTTTGTAAAGTACAAAAGCGCTCTTAATGGCAAAAAATTCAATAGTCATGAATGGTTTCCCGGCAAAGTCAAAACTCCGGCCGACCCAAATAAGGTTAACTCCGTAAGGATCAACGCAACGATGGTGAAGGACGTGGACGATCGCACGGCTTTTTCAGGCGCTGGTTCAGTTGCTCGTCGACCTACTGGCTTTTATTTGGCGGCTGGCGATGTGGCCAAGGTGACTGTGCCAAGTTCTATGGTGGGGAAGGGGTTTGTGATTCAAGTCGGCGCCAACACGCACGACAAAACCATGAAAAGCAAAATTGTGCGGCCATTTCGCGTGACCAATAGATTTCCCATTGCAGCTAACGTGACTGAAATTGCCAACCCCAATGGTGGTGGTATTTACATTGATGTGCCTTACTTAGCCGATGCAGGGAGTGACCTTACCATCACGATCCAAAACGCCGTGGCGGCGCCGTTGTTCTCTAAAACAGCGCTTAACGCAACAACGCTGCAGCAGTGGAAAGAAACTCAACGAATGAACCCTGCGCCGTGGGCTGACTTTGTGAGCGACAAGTTCATGATGACGTTGCCCACCAAGTGGATTGACAAGTACGAAGACCCCGTCACCCTGATGAAAGACTGGGACGACAGAATGGACATCGTATCGGACTATGTGGGAAGAAGTCGAGTTAGAAACAACCAGATTTTGTACTTGACTGTAGACACCGACCTCTTGGGCAATGCATTTGGTATTGGTTATCCCACAGGTAACAACACCTACAACCCGGGTGCCACAACTGACGGTAACAATAAAAACTGGTACTTGAGACCCGACAAAGACTTTTCGGAAGTGGAGTTTCACGAATTGGGTCACGCCCAGCTGTTCAGTGGTTTCCCGGGCGAGGGCGAAGCTACCATCAATATTTTAAGCGTGGCTGTCAGCAACAAACTCTACAGTGTTGATATTGACAGAGCCCTGAGTAAATCAATGAACAATACGTCGCAGCTGATAGGCCGCGATCAAGCGGCGGTCGGCTGGATGGTAAGGCAGAATTTTAGAGACGGCAAACCCATGGGCATCACTTCTGCCATGCAGGAAAAGATGTATGTGCAACGTGGTTACGCCAAGTATGTTGAGATTGCAGCGCTGTTTGGCTGGGACAAGTTGGAGAAGTTTTACTTCGAAGAAAATCGCGTTTTCCGCAAGGAGGCGGTGGCAGCCGGTGCGGGCCTGGCGGAAGTTGACAGCCGAATTTTGCGTATGTCAATCGCTGCAGGTGTGGACCTGAGTCCGCTAATTCACTTTTGGGGCACGCAACCCGTTAATGGTGACGCCCTGAGCGCGGCCATTGCTGCAGCGGGATTGAAGCCATCGGCTCTGATTTATGACCGATTGACGCGTTACGAAGCGATGATTCCAATGACCAACGCAGCGTTTCAAGCGCATGCGGTTGAGGTCTTAAACAAGCCCGCGTCGACACTTAAGTTGAACGGGGACGGGAATAACACTTACGGCGAAGGCTGGTACAAAGTGTGGATCGACAGCTACGGTGCAACCGAGGGTCAAGCGGCAAAAACTGCTTTCGCTAATATGCTGACACGATATTTCCCGAAAGGCAGACCAGGTTAAGCAGGCTTGCTGGCCTTCAAGCAGGCTAGCTGATAGTCACAATATCCGGGAGTGATTTTGGGCTGTTTAGGAAGATGATGTTCAGCAAAAAGCTGCTGCCTTGGGCGGCAGTTTTTCTGATAAAAAAAGCACCGCTAGATAACGGTGCTTTTTTTTCTTAGGCGCTTACTGCCAAACAACCGGCCCCTTAGCTGCGAACCACTTTTCAACCTCTGGATCAACCGCCGCTTCAATCCGGTTGCGTTTGATCTTCATGGTGGGCGTTAAAAAGCCGTTGTCCATGGACCATGGCTGGCGGGCCACCACAATCATTTTGAGTTGCTCGTAGTCGGCGACCTTGCTGTTCACGCGTTTGAGTACGGCGGTCATTTCTTCTACAAACTCAGCACGTACTGCGGGGTCTTCCAGGCGCGGGCGCAAGCCTTCGGCGGGCACCACCATGGCGTAGGCGGCTTGCTGGCCCACCCCTGAAACCAGCGACAGCTCGACCATCGGGCTTTCATTGATCAGGTTTTCAATCGGCGCAGGTGCCACGTATTTGCCTTTACCGGTTTTGAACAATTCCTTTTTGCGGCCGGTCAGTTTGAGCTGGCCATTCGGGCCAATTTCGCCCAGGTCGCCGGTCATGAAAAAACCATCGGCAGTGAATGTTTCAGCGTCGAGGTCGGGCCGCTTGTAGTAGCCCACCAGCGTGCCGGGTGACTTGATCAGGATTTCACCGTCGGCGCTGATGCGGCGCTGCACGCCGGGGAAAGGCACGCCCACATGGCCAGCGGCGTTCAGCGTGTTGGTGGTGGTGTGCGAATACGCAAAGTCTTCGGTCATGGCGTAGCCTTCCATCAGGTTCAGCCCCAGCTTGCGGTACCAGGCAATCAGCGCGGGTGGAATCGGGGCTGAACCACTGCCCGCCAGCAGAACTTCATTTAAGCCCAGTTGGGTCAGCACCTTGCGCGCAACAATTTTGCCAAGGAAGGGTATGGACAGCAGCCGGTCAAGCTTTTTAGCGGGCATTTTGCTGAACACACCTTGCTGAAACTTCAACCACAAGCGCGGCACTGAAATAAACGCCGTGGGGCGTGCGCGCTGCATGTCTTGCAAAAACGTTTCGAGCGACTCTGCAAAAAAGATATGGCCGTTGCCCCTGACGAAACCCGAGCACTCTATC
>JANMWH010000120.1:0-4442 GCA_031393945.1 Polaromonas sp.
TGTGGCAAGACGCGCCGTACTGCGTGCTGTTAGAAAACTCGGACCATGAGAGTGAAACCCATGCGCGCGAGCAGTTTGAACGTTTGCTTGAAACCGCGTTTGAAGATGGCTGTGTACTTGACGCAGTCGTGGCCGAGAACCTGACCCAAGCCAATCAGCTGTGGCACATCCGCGAGAGCATTCCGCTGGCGCAGGCTGAGGAAGGCTTGAATATCAAACACGACATCTCCATTGCCGTGTCGCGCATTCCTGAGTTTGTGGCGACGACGGATGAGTTGCTGCAAGCGGCGATTCCGGGTGTGCGTCTGGTTAATTTTGGCCACTTGGGCGATGGCAATTTGCACTACAACGTGCAGGCACCCACTGATGGCGACAGCAAAGCGTTTTTGCGCGACAAAGAAGCTGAAATCAACACGCTGGTGTTTGACTCGGTCGCCAAGTTTGACGGCTCAATATCTGCTGAGCACGGCATCGGCAGCCTCAAACTCGACAAGCTGGAGCACCACAAATCCCCCGTGGCACTTAGCATGATGCGCGCCATCAAGCAGGCGTTAGACCCGCAGGGCGTGATGAATCCGGGGCGCGTGGTGCGGGTTCGATGCCCTTAGATTCGTGCATTATAATATGCGCATACTTTATGGAGTTAAATCATGCTTAGATTTGAACATGCACCCAAAAAAGCGACCAACCTGTCCCTCAATTCAAAGGTGCTGGAAGCCGCACGAGAAATGGGAATGAACCTGTCCCAAACTGTTGATACCTTGCTGGCTGACGAAGTTAAACGCCGCTATTGGGAACAGTGGAACGAGCGCAACAAAGACGCCGTGGCTGAATACAACGCCCGCATTGCAACATATGGCTTGCCCCTTGAAAAATATCGCACTTTTTAGCTCGTTTAACCGTCATGGCCAGATTTGATGTTTACACCCACCCGGATGCAGAGCTTCGCAAACAAACGCCATATTTGGTAGATGTTCAAAACAGCTTCCTTGAGACGCTGAAGACACGAATTGTGATCCCGCTACGCAGCAGCGAATACATTTCAAACCCTCTCAGGGACTTGAACCCGGTTTTCGAAATAGCAGGCAGCGATGTCGTTCTGGACACTGCTGCGATGGCAGCTTTTCCAACCGCGCTTTTGAAGCGCCCTACAACCGACTTCACCAAACACGCTGCTGTGGTGACAGGTGCAATCGACACACTTTTGGGATCACATTAACGTGCTCAAGCCTTCCCAATCTTCCCAATACGAAGACTTCATGCGCCACGTCGACGCGCAAGGCGTGTTCAAAGCAGACCGCACCGGCACCGGCACCAAAAGCGTGTTCGGCTACCAAATGCGGTTTGACTTGAAGCAAGGCTTTCCGCTGGTCACCACCAAAAAGGTTCACCTCAAATCCATCGTGCATGAACTGCTGTGGTTTTTGCAAGGCTCAAGCAACAACAACTGGCTAAAAGAACGCGGCGTAACGATATGGGACGAATGGGCGCGCGCTGACGGTGACTTGGGTCCCGTATATGGCGTGCAGTGGCGCAGCTGGCCTACCCCTGATGGTGGGCATATTGACCAAATCACAGAGGTAATCAATACCCTCAAATCCAACCCTGATTCGCGCCGCATCATCGTCAGTGCCTGGAATGTGGCTGACCTGAGCAAGATGGCGTTGATGCCTTGCCACGCGTTTTTTCAGTTTTATGTTGCGCCACCGCTTGAAGGTGGTGGCAAGGGCCAGTTAAGTTGCCAGCTGTACCAACGCAGCGCTGATATTTTTCTGGGCGTGCCGTTCAACATCGCCAGCTACGCGCTTCTCACGCACATGGTGGCGCAGCAATGTGATTTGGACGTTGGCGACTTTATCTGGACGGGTGGTGATTGCCACATTTACAGCAACCACGCTGATCAAGTGGCGCTTCAATTAAGCCGCGAACCCATGCCCTACCCCACGTTAAAAATCAAACGCAAACCTGAATCTATCTTCGATTACGAATTTGACGATTTTGAGTTTGTGAACTACCAGCATCACCCGGCTATTAAAGCCCCTGTTGCCGTTTAACTTTCTGTTTAGTCCATGAAAATCAACATGATTTTTGCCCGGTCCGCCAACGGCGTCATCGGCATCAACAACGCCATGCCCTGGCATTTGCCTGAAGACCTCGCACACTTCAAAAAGCTCACCTTGGGCAGCCCGGTCATCATGGGCCGAAAAACGTGGGATTCATTGCCGCCCAGGTTTCGCCCTTTGCCGGGCCGCACTAATGTCGTCATTACTCGGCAGACAGATTGGCATGCTGCTGGCGCGCAAACGGCAGGAAGCCTGCAACACGCGCTGGCTCAGTGCAGTGACTCAGGCGATGTCTGGATCATTGGCGGTGCGCAAATTTACGCGCAGGCTGAGCCGCTGGCCGACCGGATTGAGGTTACCCACATCGACCAAGAATTTACCGGCGACGCGTTTGCACCCACGCTCGGCCCGCATTGGGTGCAAAGCCAGCGTGAAGACCATGCGTCTTTAACCGGCTTGAATTTCAGTTTTATCACTTACACAAAACCAAAGGAAACTTGATATGTCAGGAGGCGGATTTCACGTACACGGGCCACACGACCATGAGCTGGAGCATGCAGCGCAAGGCGGCCATGGTGGCCACGACGACAAAGCAAAAAGCGGAATGATTGCGCAAATTGCGGTCATCACAGCCATCATTGCCACGGTAGGCGCGCTGTTTGCATACATGGGCGGTGCAACGCAAGCCAATGCAGGGCTTTACAAAAACAATGCGGCAATCAAGAAAACCGAAGCCTCAAACCAATGGAATTTCTTTCAGGCCAAAAGTACCAAGCAGTCGCTGGCGGAGGTATCGCGTGACCTATCAAATGACGCTGCCAAAGACAAGTACCAAGCCAAGATTGACCGCTACGAAAAAGAAAAAATCGACATCAAACTGGCTGCTGAAAAGCTGGAAAAAGAATCGACCGACTGGGACAAACAATCAGACGAGCAAATGCACCAGCACCACCGCTGGGCGCAGGCGACCACAGTTTTGCAAATCTCAATTGCCATGGCGGCCATTGCCCTGCTAACCCGAAAGCGCTGGGTTGAATACTTGATGTTTGTTGCTGCTGCGGGTGGCTTGGCGGTTGGTGTGCTGGCCCTGTTGCACATTTGATGCACGTTTAAAGAACATCTAACGCTATTTAATTTATAGCTGCTTGCGCCCGTATTTATTGGGCTACAACCCTAATTTATACCTAGAACAGCCCGAAAATGACCAAAATCGCCACCTGGAACGTCAACTCACTCACGGTGCGCCTGCCGCAGGTGATTGACTGGCTAATAGCCAATCCGGTGGACGCCCTGTGCCTGCAAGAGCTCAAGCTGACGGATGAAAAGTTTCCCCAAGCGGCGTTCGACGCCATCGGCTACAGCAGCGCGGTGTTCGGCCAAAAAACCTACAACGGCGTCGCCATTTTGAGCCGGGCGCCAGCCCGTGACGTGGTTAAAAACATCACCGGCTTTGCTGACGAACAGTCCCGCGTAATTACTGCGACGCTAAACGCGCCCGGTGGGGAAATTCGTTTGGTCAATGGTTATTTCGTTAACGGCCAAGAACCGGGCAGCGAGAAATTTGCCTACAAAATGCAGTGGCTAGGCGGCTTGGAAGCCATGCTGAAAGCCGAGCTGGCCGCGCACCCGCGCTTGGTGTTGGTGGGCGACTTCAACATCACGTTTGACGACCGTGACACCTACGATGCTGAAGGCTTGCGCGAGACGATTCACCACACCACCGAGGAGCGCCAGCATTTTCAGGCCATGCTGAACTTGGGGCTTGCCGACGCGTTTCGGATGTTTGAGCAGCTTGAGAAAAGCTACTCATGGTGGGACTACCGCGAGTTCGCTTTTCGCCGCAACCGGGGGTTACTGATTGACCGTATTTTGGTCAGCCACGCGCTCAAACCGCTAGTTGCCAGCTGCGTGATTGATAAAACGCCGCGCAAAAACGAGCGGCCCAGCGACCATACGCCCGTGATTGTCGAAATCAATTAAGCGCTGGCCCGCGGGCCAGCATTTGCTCAGCTTTACGGCTTGGCGCAAGTAAAGCTGGCCGACACATTCACATCGCCCGTGCCCGCGTATTTTGGGTAGGCCGGAAACTCGCACAGCGGGCGGGTTCTGCCCGGCACGCCTGCCGTGTCGGCAACGATTTGCGGCGGCGGTGCAACGCCTTTTTCAACCCAATTTTCTAGCGCGGTCAATGAGTCCCATGCCGCGTTAAACACGCTGCTGACCGCGTGCCCATAGCCCGGAATTTCGTAGTAGCGCGCAAATCCGGCCACTGGCGTTGCACCCATCGCAGTGTTGATGCGGCTCCAATACTGCTGGGTTGCCCGGGGGCTGACCAGTGCATCGTGCGCGCCGTGCGCCATCAGTATCTTGCCGCCCTTG
>JANMWH010000298.1:0-1678 GCA_031393945.1 Polaromonas sp.
TCACGCACGCTACCGCTGCTGCTGATTTACTGGCTGCCGCACGTGGGCGATAGCGCAGCGTCCAAGTCCAAGCCGTTGGCCGACCAAATCAGCCTGAAAAGTCTCCTAATTGCTTTTTCATGGTGTTTTATGGCTCTAGCCCTTGTTTTATCAACACTAGCAGCTACTGATTTAATAGTAGCTTGCAGCCTCGCCTTCATCGCCCTGCTCTACATGCACCGGCTGTTCAAGCGGAGCCTGCAAGGTTTTACCGGCGATTGCCTCGGCGCTACGCAGCAGGTGTGTGAGATTGCTTTTTACCTGGGTTTGGCAATCGCTTTATGACGCTTTGGTTGGTCAGGCATGCGCAGCCACTGATCGAGCCCGGAATTTGCTACGGCCAGCTCGACATGCCCTCCGACGCCGAAGCCACGCAAGCCTGCGCGGCGCAACTGGCCAAAATTCTGCCGGGCGGCGTCACCGTCGTCACCTCACCGCTACAAAGATGTGAGCTGCTCGCGCCCGTATTAATTGGGCTACGGCCTGATTTAAGCCCTAAAACAGACCCTAAACTGCAAGAAATGAACTTTGGGCAGTGGGAAGGCCGCGCTTGGGCAGACATTGCCAAAGCCGAGCTCGACGCGTGGACCGATGACTTTGCCAACTACCCAGCCGGGCAAACCGGCGAAAGCGTGACGCAGTTCATGGCCCGCGTCGCCGCCGCGTTTGACGAGCTGGACATGAGTCGAGACACGCTGTGGATCACCCACGCAGGCGTGATTCGCGCCGCCAGCCTGATTGCGAGCGGCGCCCGCAGCGTCACCCGCGCCGACCAATGGCCAATTGCTGCACCCGCCTATGGACAATGGTGCAAACTGACGGTCAACTCGTAAAAAGCAAAATAAGGGCAACGGACCATGGCCAGCAATCTTGACGGACAACTTGTAGTCGCCATTTCATCCAGGGCGCTGTTTGACTTCGAAGAAGAAAATCAAATTTTTGAGTTGCACGATGACAAGGCGTACATGCAGATGCAGTTGCAGCGCGTCGAACAACCCGCCAAGCCGGGTGTGGCTTTTTCGCTGGTTAAAAAACTGCTGGCCTTTAATACGCCCGGTGTTCAGCGGGTCGAGGTGGTCATTTTGTCCCGCAACGATCCGGTCAGTGGCCTGCGAGTCATGCGATCTGCAGAGCACTACAAGCTTGCCATCAGCCGCTGCACCTTTACGCGGGGAGAGGCACCTTGGCGCTACCTCAGGCCGCTGAAAGCGAACCTGTTTTTGTCGGCCCAATCAGGCGACGTTCGCTCGGCTCTTGGCAACGGTTTTGCCGCTGCAACTGTGGCTACCCACGCCGTGCACGCCAAAACCACTTACCCCAACGAAGTGCGGATTGCCTTTGACGGTGACGCTGTTTTATTTTCAGACCAGGCCGAGCGGGTCTACCAATTAGGCGGACTTGACGCCTTCCAGAAACACGAACGAAAACACTCCGGCAAGCCGCTACCGCCGGGGCCTTTTATGCCGCTGCTCAAGGCGTTGCACCGGCTGCAGCAAGACAGCAACGAGCACATGCGCATTCGCACCGCGCTGGTCACCGCCCGCAGTGCCCCAGCGCACGAACGAGCGATACGCACGCTGATGGACTGGAACATTGAAGTTGACCAGGCCATGTTTTTAGGTGGCTTGGATAAGGGCGA
>JANMWH010000314.1:0-19083 GCA_031393945.1 Polaromonas sp.
AACAACACGTCGGTACGGTCGCCTGACAACACCTGGCCTTGAATCGCAGCGCCTACGGCCACGGCTTCGTCAGGGTTCACGTCTTTGCGTGGCTCCTTGCCGAAGAAGGCTTTCACAGCGTCTTGCACTTTGGGCATGCGGGTCTGGCCGCCGACCAAAATCACGTCGTGAATGTCAGACACGCTCAGGCCGGCATCCTTCATGGCGGTGCGGCATGGCGCGATGGTGCGCTCGATCAGCTCGTCAACCAGTGACTCTAATTTGGCGCGGCTCAGCTTGACCAGCAAGTGCTTGGGGCCGCTGGCTGGGTCATGCGCGATGTACGGAATGTTGACTTCAGTTGCGGCGCTGTTAGACAGCTCGATCTTGGCTTTTTCAGCCGAGTCTTTCAGGCGCTGCAAGGCAACAACGTCTTTGCTCAGGTCGATGCCGCTGTCCTTTTTGAACTCGGCCACGATGTAGTCGATGACGCGCTGGTCAAAGTCTTCGCCGCCCAAAAAGGTGTCGCCGTTGGTGGACAGCACTTCAAACTGCTTTTCACCGTCAACGTCGGCAATCTCGATGATGGACACGTCAAACGTGCCGCCGCCCAAGTCATACACGGCAATTTTACGGTCGCCTTTTTCTTGCTTGTCCAAGCCAAAAGCCAATGCGGCTGCGGTCGGCTCGTTGATGATGCGCTTGACGTCCAGGCCGGCAATGCGGCCAGCGTCTTTGGTGGCCTGGCGCTGTGCGTCGTTGAAGTACGCAGGCACGGTAATGACCGCTTCAGTCACTGGCTCGCCCAGGTAGTCTTCAGCGGTTTTTTTCATTTTGCGCAAAATGTCGGCAGACACTTGCTGGGCCGACATTTTTTTGCCACGCACTTCCACCCATGCGTCGCCGTTATCAGCTGCCACGATGGAATAAGGCATCAGGCTGATGTCTTTTTGGACTTCTTTTTCAGTGAACTTGCGGCCGATCAAACGCTTGACGGCGTACAGCGTGTTTTTCGGGTTGGTCACGGCCTGGCGCTTGGCCGATGTGCCGACCAGCACTTCGCCGTCTTCCTGATACGCCACGATAGACGGCGTGGTGCGCGCGCCTTCCGAGTTCTCGATCACTTTAGGCACATTGCCTTCCATGATGGATACGCAGCTGTTCGTTGTGCCCAAGTCGATGCCGATGATTCTTCCCATGATGATTTCTCCGTAAATTTCAGTGATTTAGATTGTTAAAAGGTGTGGCTGGCTTGATGGTTTTCAAGACAAACTACCGATGTGATTTATTTAGGCTCGCTAACCGTCACCAGAGCTGGGCGCAGCACGCGGTCAGCAATGAGGTAGCCTTTTTGCAGCACCGTCACGACTGTGTTGGCTTCTTGTTCAGACGGCACAACACTGATGGCCTGGTGTTGATGCGGGTCAAACTTGGTGCCCGCTGCAGGGTCAATTTGCATCACGCGGTTGCGCTCGAGGGCTGTTTTCAATTGCTTGAGCGTGGCGGCTGCGCCTTCTTTAATCTGCTCTGGCGTGGCGCTGGGCAGGTTTAAACCCGCTTCCAGGCTGTCGGCTACCGGCAGCAGGCTTTCAGCAAAGCTTTCAAGCGCAAACTTGCGGGCTTTGCTGACTTCTTCATCGGCGCGGCGGCGTGAGTTTTCGCTCTCGGCTTTGGCGCGCAGGTAGCTGTCGGCCAGCTCGGTGTTTTTGGCCTGCAGCGTGGCCACTTCGGCTTGGGCGACGGCCAGTTCGTTGACCGCTTCAAACGCGTTGGCGGCGGCTGCGGCTTCAAGTTCTTCAGGGGTGGGTGCGCCTGACAAGTTGCCGTGCGATTGGTTTTGATGGGGCTGTGTGGGTTCAGACATGCTTGAAAACAAGGGGTTTGATCAACAAGTGGGGTAGCTGGGGCTGCTAAAACCCTTTTCAAGGGCAGGAGATTGGTTACTTAGCCAAAAAGTTCCTGCGCATCTGCGCAACGCGTGCGTACCCGATACATACTATAAATTTAATAGCTGCTAGCGCCCGTATTTATTGGGCGAATGTGGATTTTAGGGTGCCAAAACCAAGCGTCAGGCATAAAAAAACAGGCCAAAGCCTGTTTTTTTGTGGCGCAAAGCGCAAGGCCAGTGGCTTATTTCTTTTTAACGGCTGCTGCCTTCGACTGGCTGCTGATCCATTTGGTGGCAAAGGCCTGCAGGTCGCTCAGGCGCTTGAGCAAGTCTGCACCCAGGGTGGTCACCGTGTAGCCCGACGTGCCATGCGTGAGCAAGCCAGCAGCGCGCATTTCTTTAATCCGCGTGTTCAGCGTGTTCGGGGTGATGGAGCCCACGCTGTCTTGCAAAATGCGAAATGTTTGTGGGTGGCCGTCTTTTAAGGCCCACAACACGCGCATGGCGTAACGCGATTCCAGCAGTTCGAGCAGTTGGCCAGTGGCCGCACTTTCTTTGGTACTCATTAGATCTCTCCTCTTGTCAAAAAACAGGGCGTGCGCTTGGTGCTGCACACGAGTGTCTCGAATATAACGCAAAAACGCCGAATTGCTACCAACTTAATAGCTGCTTGCGCCCAAAAATAGGGCGTATGAAACACATTTTTGTAATATTGCACGCCCAGCCTGATTTTTGACCGGGCAAACCCCGAGGCTGCGCCGGGGTGGGCGGCCTCAAGCGGTCTGGCCTTTGTTTGCCATCACCTGGCAGCCGGTGATGCGCCAGGTTTTGTTTTTTTGGCGCTCCAGTGTGTACGTGGCGAGGTAGGCGTCGCCCTGTGCGTCTTGCATTTGCACGCGTTGAATGGCTTGGTTGCCCGAGCCTTGAACTGTTAAAAATGCGCTGCTGACCGGGCGGTACACCACCGGATAGCTGCGCTGCACCATGGCCATAAAAGTAGCTGCTGAGCCGAAGGTTTTGCGAATGTTGGGTGCGGCAAATGAAAACGCCTTTTCGGCATCGTCTTTTGCAAACGCGGCCAGTTGGCTTTGCACAACGCTGCGCACTTGCGCGGCATCAGCTGCTGGCAATGTTTGGGCATAGCCGGGCACAGCCAGCGCCTGTAGCACTAAAAATGCCACAGCGGCCCAAGCCGAGCTGACGCGAAAAGTTAAAAAAGCAGTCATTTTTAAATCCCCAGGTTAATGACGCAACATCGACAACACACGTAATACGCGCAAAGCGTTCAAAGCAGATTCAACCAGAAATCGCCCAGGCAAGCCAGTAAACTTTGCAGATCAACCCTTGTCGACCACACCCTTTAAAAAGACTCTTTATGACCTTACAAGTAATTGAAGCCGAAACCGGCCCCAATCCGGTAGCGACCGTCATCATCATGCACGGCCTGGGCGCCGATGGGCGAGACTTTTTGCCAATAGCGGAGCAACTTGAGCTCGACAGTATTGGCCCGGTGCGGTTTTTATTCCCGAACGCACCGGTGATTCCGGTCACGATCAATGGCGGCTATGAAATGCCCGCCTGGTACGACATCATGACGGCGGACTTGGTACGGCGGGAAGACGAAGCAGGCTTGCGTGCCTCCAGGCTGCAAGTCGAGGCATTGATTGCCGGTGAAACAGCACGCGGCATACCGGCCAGCAGCATCGTGGTGGCCGGGTTCTCGCAGGGCTGTGCCATGGCGCTGATGGTGGGCTTGCGCCATGCTGAGGCGCTCGCTGGCGTGATCGGCATGTCGGGCTATTTGCCGCTGGCAGACCTTGCTGCTGCCGAACGCACCGCTGCCAGCCTGGCTACGCCGATATTTTTGGCGCATGGCACGCAAGACGAGGTGGTCGCATTGCCTAGGGCTGTGGAGTCACGCAATGCTTTGACCAGCATGGGCTATTCGGTCGATTGGCACGAGTACCGCATGGCCCACTCGGTGTGCCCGGAAGAAGTGCTTGATGTGCAGGCGTTTTTGCTGCGCGTGCTGCCTAAAAAGTAAATAAATAGACCTGTAGCCCAATTAAATTGGGCGTAAGCAGCTATTTAATAAGTAGCACTTCAGGCTCGAAGTGGCGACGGTTGTGTCGCTTCATAGCCCGCTAGTGGCGTTGCAGGAATGCCTCCAGACGAGCCGGTAGCTGCTGGTTGGCCTAATGCGGTGTCTCGAATTGCAAACAAGCGGTCAAGGTCTTGCATGGCCTGCGAATCGTCTGGTGCTTCGACCTCTAGTGCGGCGGCTGCGCTGGGTGCAAAGCTGACAGCGGCTTTATGCGGCATGAATTCAGTTCTTTGCGGTGCAAATGTGGGTGCAACTAGGGGTGCAGCTGCAGCAGGGCGGTTAGCCCGCGCCATGGCCAGTTCGCGCTTGACTTCAGCCAGCTCCAGGCTGCGTTCAGCCAGCTGCGATGTGCGAATCGCCAGGTCAGCTTGCATATTAGCCAGTTGCCCCCGGTTGGCGTTGGCTGCCGAGTGGTTGGCGGCCAGCTCGGCCTTTACAGCCGCCAGCTCGGCTTTTTTCTCAGCCATTGCCTGTGCAGTAGGGGCAGACGCGTATTGGTTGTTCCAAAAACTTTTTTCGGGCAAGCTGATGTGTGGGCAGGTGCTGGCCACTTCGAGGCGCCAGGTAATGCCTTGCAGCCACTGCTCTGCCGCGGGCTCAAACGCAATAATGTCGGAAGCCAGCGCCCGCTGCAGCGCAAACGTGTGGTTCATCATCCGCTCGTCCCAGTGCTTGACCACTAACACCACCGCCATGCCGGTGCCTTTAGTGCGGCTAACCATCACTTGGGTGTGGCAAGCCGTCCACTCCAGCGGAATACCGTGTTTGCGCATCAGGTCGCGGTGCAGGGTTTGGATCAGTTGCTGGCGGGTGGCGTTTTCAGAGCCGTTTTGAACCGACGCCAAGTCTGCGCGGGAGTGGTTCAGGCTGCTGGATGCAAACTTCTGCGGCGTTTTGCTGGTGGAAAAGAGATTTTTCAAAAAGTTGTTCATGGCAGTGGCTTGGCGGTAGGCGCAAGAAGATGGGGTGGAGTCTGGTAGATCTTGGGATTTCGCATCGCCCAAGTTACTTTGTGTTTCGCTAATCCTACGTTCTATATGAAGCAGGTACAAGTACATCGAAAAGTTTATACAAATTAAATATTACTACTAAATGACGACTGTGCTTGCACAAAACGGGGTAATCCGCAGGAATTGGCGAAGCAACAGCCTGACCAGCGTGATCAGGCGCTCTGTGCTACCTTCAGTGCCTTGATAAGTTACCCGAAACAGCACCGTTATGACGATTTCCCAGACTTTTCTTGATAAGCGCGTGCAGGCGTTGACAGCCGACCAGCTCACCGGCATGCGCTGCGGCGTTGAAAAAGAGAGCCTTCGGGCCTTGCCCGGCGGCGGCTTGGCACTCACGCCGCACCCGGCGGCGCTGGGCTCGGCATTGACGCACCCCAGCATTACCACTGACTTTAGTGAATCGCAGGTTGAACTGGTCACGGGCGTGCACCGCAGCGTAGAGGCGGCTTTAGACGAGCTAACCAACATCCACCAGTTCACCTACCGCAGCATGCAGGCTTTGGGCGATGAAATGCTGTGGGTGTCCAGCATGCCTTGCGGGTTGCCAACCGACGAGACGATTCCGGTGGCGCGCTTTGGCTCGTCTAACGTCGGCCGAGCCAAAAGTGTTTACCGGCTCGGCCTGTCGCACCGCTACGGCCGGCGCATGCAGACGATTTCGGGCATTCACTACAACTGGTCGTTTCCGGGCGTTAGCAACGAAGATTATTTTGGTTTGATTCGCAACTTTCGCCGGCAGGCGTTTTTGCTGCTGTACCTGTTTGGGGCTTCACCCGCGGTGTGTTCATCTTTCGTTGCGGGGCGTCAGCACGAGCTGCAAAAGCTGAGCGAGCAAACCATGTACATGCCGCACGGCACGTCGCTGCGCATGGGGCGTTTGGGCTACCAAAGCGATGCGCAAGCGTCGTTAGCCGTTAGCTACAACAGCCTGGAAGGTTACGGCGCATCACTGCAAGACGCGTTGACGCGGGCCTACCCGGCTTACGAAAAGGTGGGCATTCAAAACCCCGGCGGCGACTACAACCAGCTGGCTACCAGCCTGCTGCAAATTGAAAACGAGTTTTACGGCACCATTCGCCCCAAGCGGGTGATTCGCCAAGGCGAGCGCCCCCTGCACGCGCTGCGCGAGCGCGGCGTGGAATACATCGAAGTGCGCCTGATGGACCTTGACCCGTTTGAGCCAGTGGGCATCAACGTGCAAACCATGCGGGTTTTAGACGTGTTTTTACTGCACTGCCTGCTAAGCGAAAGCCCGCCCGACAGCCCGCTAGAGATTGCTGCGCTGGCACGCAACCAGCACAGAGTTGCTGCTCGCGGCCGCGAGCCGGGCTTGCTGCTCGAACGCGATGGGCAGCAAGTGTTGCTCACCGATTGGGGCCGGAGCATTGTTGACGAGTGCGCGCCCATAGCCGCAGCGCTAGACGCAGCGCATGGCACGCAGGACTACAGCGCCGCGCTGGCATCAGCGATGGTCGGGTTGAAAGACGCCAGCACCCTCCCGTCCGCCAGAGTGTTGGCGGCCATGGCCAAAGATCACGACAACTCGTTTGTGCAGTTCATTCGCGCGCAGTCTGAAAAAACTAAAACCCAGCTGTTGGGGCTGCCGTTCTCTGACCAGCAGCAAGCGCATTTCATGGCATTGAGCAAACAGTCAGTGGCTGACCAAAAGAAAATTGAATCGCTCGACAGCATGCCCTTTGAGCTGTACCGTGAGCAATACGTGTCGAGCGAGCGGCTGGGCACGCCCCAAGCAGCCAAACCGCAAGTGGCCGTCAGCGTGTAGCGTATTTTTGGTTTGACAGAACGTTTTTGGCGATTTTTCGGGCGGTTTTAGTGCTGCAGCCCAATAAGTACAGGCGCGAGCAGCTATAAAATTAATAGTGAAATTGACGGTATCACTACAACCATTTGCCCAACACCCCCAGCGCAAACGGCAAACTCACCATGCCCAGCAGCGTGGACAGCGTGACCAGCCCGGCCACATAACCGCCGTTAAACCCCATGCGCGCGGCCAGCACGTAGCAGCTTGATGCGGTCGGCAGCGCTGCAAACGCCAGCAAAATAACGGCCTGCGCCGGTGGCAAACCGAAACTTTTGGCCAAGCCCAGCGCAACCACTGGGGCAAGCGCATGGCGAATCACCAGAACCGCCACGCCAAGTGTTTTTGCCTGCGCCAAGTGCCCCAGTTGCATGCCCGCGCCAGCCGCCAACAAACCCAACGCCAGCGACGCCGCGCCGATGCGGGTCACGGTCGGCTCCAGCCATAGCGGCAGCGTAAAACCGGCCAGGTTGGCTGCCAGCCCGCAAGCAGTAGCCAGTATCAATGGGTTGCGCAGCAGCTCTTTTGCAAAACCGGTTTGGCCGGCGCGCGCCATCGGCCACACCGCTGCCACGTTAAACATCGGCACGCACACGCCGATTAGCACGGCAATCAGCAGCGGGCCTTGGCCGGGCACCAGCCGGTCAGCCAGCGCCAGGCCAATAAACGAGTTAAAGCGAAACGCCACCTGCGCACTGGCCGCGTGCAGGCGTTTGTCGATGACTCTGCCCAGCCCTGGCAGGTGCGGCAAGCTGTAGGCCAGCGCGATGGTTGCCAGCCCGGTTAACAGCCCGGCAAAAATAAGGCTGGACGTGGCGCGTAAATCGAGCGGGCTTTTAACTATGGAGTGAAACAGCAGTACGGGAAATAAAAAGTAATACACCAGGCTTTCGACCTGCGCCCAAACGGTGCGGTTTAAAGCGGTGTAGCGGCATACCAGGTGGCCACAAACAATCAGGGAGAAGTCTGGAAACAAAAGCTGCGCGTAATTCACGCTTTAAGAATAACCTTAAAAATTGCCTGCCTCGGGTTATTCCGCTTTGCTTTGGGCGCTTGTTAAGCAATAGTGCAAGTCTGTTGATTTCACCCCAATTTTTCGGAGGATTTTGTTATGCAGCGTCGCTATTTTTCTGCATTGTCTGTGGTTTCAGTTGCGAGCATTTTGGCCTGCGCAGTAGCGCCCGGCGCTGCACTGGCCCAAGGGTTTCCTAACAAACCCATCACGCTGCTGGTTCCTTTTGCGCCGGGTGGCACGACCGACTTGGTGGCCCGCATCGTCGCCGAACCCTTGGGCAGGGCGCTGGGGCAGTCGGTGGTGGTGGTCAACAAGGGCGGCGGCGGCGGCATCATTGGCGCGGCTGAAACCGCGCGTGCTGCGCCAGACGGTTATTCACTTGGTATGGCCACGGTGTCTACAACGGCGGCCAACCCAGCCATCAACCCGAAAATGCCATACAACGTAGAGACCGACTTCACGCCCCTCATCAACATTGCAGCTACGCCCAATGTGATTGCCGTGAACCCGAAATTTCCGGCCACCAACTACAAAGAGTTTGTGGCGGTACTGAAAAAATCGCCGGGCAAATACTCGTATTCATCGTCGGGCACGGGCGGCATTGGGCACTTGCAAACCGAGCTGTGGAAGGGCTTGGCGGGTGTTTTTGTTACGCACATTCCGTACAGCGGCGCCGGCCCGGCCCTGCGCGACACGGTGGGCGGCCAGGTCGAAATTATTTTTGACAACGTGCCGTCGGCTTTGCCGCACTTTGCCGGTAAACGGCTGGTTGCCATGGCGGTAGCGGCACCGCAGCGTTTGGCCGCCTTGCCCGATGTGCCCACTTTTAAAGAGCTGGGCCTGGAGCCCGTAAACCGCATGGCGTACTACGGGCTGCTAGGCCCCAAGGGCATGCCGCGCGATGTGGTCGAAAAAATCAACTCTGCAATGCGCAAGGTGCTCGACGACCCGGCAGTGCGCAAACGCATTGAAGACACGGGCTCTATCGTGCTGGGCAACACACCTGAACAGTTTGCGCAGCAAATGAAAGACGAGCTGGCCGTGTACCGCGGCGTGGTGAAAACCGCTAACTTGAAGCTGGAATAAACGTTTCGGGCTGATTAAGAAATAATCTAAAAAAGCCACTCAAAAAGGGTGGCTTTTTTTTGTTATCGTCATTGCCATGCACGCCCAAAGCCAATCTGCCATCGACAGTTTTATTGATGCGTTGTGGCTGGAAGACGGCTTGAGTAAAAACACACTGGCTGCATACCGGCGCGACTTGAGCATGTATGCCGTGTGGCTGGGCGGTACAGCAAAAGTACGCCCCCTCAACGGCACGCTTGAGGCCGACTTGAATGATTACTTTGCGGCGCGGCACAGCAGCACCAAAGCCACCACGGCCAACCGCCGCCTGACGGTTTTAAAACGCTACTTTGCGTGGACGCTGCGCGAGCACCTCATTACTGTTGACCCCACGCTGAAGCTGCAGTCGGCCAAGCAGGCGCTGCGGGTGCCCAAGGTGATGAGTGAGGCGCAGGTTGACGCGCTGCTGGCGGCGCCCAGTGAAGACACGGCGCTGGGCCAGCGCGACCGTGCCATGCTTGAAGTGCTGTACGCCAGTGGCTTGCGGGTGAGCGAATTGGTCGGCCTGAAAACCTTTAACGTGAGTTTGAATGAAGGCGTGCTGCGCGTATTCGGCAAGGGCAACAAAGAGCGCTTGGTGCCGTTTGGCCAAGTGGCACGTGATGCCATCAATCACTACCTGGCGGGTAGCCGCGGCAGTATTTTGGGTGGGCAGCAAACCGATGATTTATTCGTTACCAGCCGGGGCCACGGCATGAGCCGGGTGATGTTCTGGATGCTGATTAAAAAATACGCGGTGCTGGCGGGCATTCATTCGCCGCTGTCGCCGCACACGCTGCGCCACGCGTTTGCCACGCACCTGCTTAACCACGGCGCAGATTTGCGCGCCGTGCAAATGCTGCTGGGGCATGCCGATATTTCAACCACCACGATTTACACCCATGTCGCGCGTGACAGGCTCAAGAAAATTTTGGCAGAAAACCACCCGCGCGGGTGACGCGTTTAGCAGGCCCTGTTCGTCGGCACTGGCCGATTAGCCATACATATAACTGCGGTTGAACGGATAGGCTACTGGCGCACTGCCGCGCGGCTTGCTGGCCAGCAACTGGTGCAATGACAGCCAGCCTTGCTCAAAACACATCGCGCTGCCAGCCAGGTACAAACGGTAAGCGCGCAGCGTTTTTTCGGCTTGCGCCGCGCTGGTGTTCAGCGCCAGCAAGCGACGCGCCTCGGGCAGCTGTTCTTCTAGTGCACCTGACCAGTCCCACAGCGTGCGCGCATAGTGCGGGCGCAGGTTTTCGGCGTCGACCATCTCCAGCCCGGCGCGCGCCTGGTGCGCAGCCATGGCGCTGACATGCAGCAGTTCGCCCCCGGGAAAAATGTATTTTTCAATAAAGTCGCCCATACCAGAGCCCAACTGGGCGTTGTCCAGCCCGCCCGCCGTGATGCCGTGATTCAAGGCCAGCCCACCGGGCACCAACAGGCGCATGATGGTCGAAAAATAAGCCGTCATGTTGGCTTGGCCGACATGCTCAAACATGCCGACTGATGCGATTTTGTCAAAGGTCTGCCCGGTTTCGGCGATGTTCCGGTAGTCCAGCAGTTGCACGCGTACCTTGTGCTGCAGGCCTTTTTGCACAATCAATTTTTCTACATGCGCGTGCTGGTTTTTTGACAACGTGACGCCGGTGGCATCTACCCCGTAATGCTCTGCCGCCCACAGCAGCAAGCCGCCCCAACCCGAGCCAATGTCTAAAAATTTCTCGCCGGGTGTCAACATTAATTTGCGGCAAATATGGTCCAGCTTGGCTTCTTGGGCGGCTGCCAGCGTGCAGTCGCTGCTGCTTTCCGGCGCATAGTAAGCGCATGAATAAACCCGCAACGGGTCTAACCACAAAGCGTAAAACGCATCAGACACATCGTAATGAAACTGCACTTGCGCACTGTCTTTGCGAGCGGTGTGCGCCGCCAGCGACCGGGCTCGCCTGCGCAGCATTGACCACCAAGTAGCGTCACCGTGCACGGGGCTGCGCTGCATTAATTTGCCAGCGGCTTGCACCACATCGCGCATGGCGCCGTCGAGCTGCAAGCTTCCCTCAACATAGGCCTCGCCCAAAGCGCCAATTTGGCCCGCTTTCAAGCGCGCCATGTCAGACCAGTTGGAAAAAGTGAGCTTGACCCGAGCGCTTGCATTGCCCAGCAGGAGGCCATGCGGCAATTGCACAGCAATATCGGCAGGCCACGAGGCCGCGCCTGCCTTGAGACTTGAAGCCAGATTCAATTGCATATGCAGCTCCGTAAATACTACAGGCCAAGGCTACGCGTGACTTGCTTTCAATAGTTGCCGGAGCAAGTCTATTTCGGCTGTAGGCCGTGAGCTAACAACTTAGGCGCTGTGACTTAGCAAAGCCAGCTCGTCGGCTTCAAAGCCGGCCTGGCGGCGCGCATCGAGGTTGAGCGGCCCCTTGATGCGAGGTGCACTGTACTGGGCGGCCAACACCGCATAGTGGGCCACGGGGTCTAGCCCGCGCTGCTGGCACAGGTAACGGTACCAGTGGTTGCCAATCGCCACATGGGTAATTTCGTCGCGCAAAATAACGTCCAAAATTTCAACTGCCCGCAAAGCATGGGGGGTGCCCACTTTGCGCAGCTTGGCCTGCATGGGCGGCGTTGCATCAAGGCCCCGCGCCTCCAGCGTGCGCGGCACCAGCGCCATGCGGGCCAGTACGTCGCCAGTGGTTTTATGGGTCATGTCCCACAAACCAGTGTGGGCCGGGAAGTCGCCATAGTCATGCCCCATGCTCTGCAGGTGCGCCCGCAGCAAACTGAAATGATGCGCTTCCTCGGCCGCCACTTTGCTCCAGTCTAAGTAGTACTCTCGCGGCATGTTGGCAAAGCGCCAGATGGCGTCAAGTGCCAAATTGATTGCGTTGAATTCGATGTGCGTGACCGCATGCAGCAGGGCGGCCAAGCCCTCGGTGGTGAATGGGGAGCGTTTGGGTACGTCGAGGTGCGAGCGTAGCTCTGGCCGGGGTGGGTTGCCTGGCACGCCTGTCGGTGCTTCAAGCTCAGCGTCATTAGCTATAAAAATAGTAGCTGCTTGCACCCGAATCCATTGGGCTAGAGCCACTTTTTTATCTGAGTCTGGCTCTAAAAGTGCTTCCAGGGCTAGTTTTCGGAGCTCTGGGGCTTCCAGGGCTTTGAGAGCATCTGGGTCAATTTTCATGACCTGATTGTCAGACATCAGGTCATACATTGGCGCGCCATGTGGCGAGGCAAGTCGCCGACGTTCTGACTGATGCCCTTGGCGGAGCAGTCTCAGGTCGCAGTAGATAGCGCAGTCTGCACCCGGCGCAGCCGCTCGCCTGCTTCGTCCGCCACGCTCTTCATCTCTGGGTTGCTGGTCAATTGCACCATCAGCTGCGGGTCCAGGAATCCAACATTCACCTCGCCGTCATCGCCTTCTCGCACGGTCACGTTACAAGGCAGCAGTAAACCAATCTCAAGCTCTGCCTGCAATGCGCGATGAGCCAGCGGAGGATTGCAAGCGCCAAGAATCCGGTAGGCGGGCATCTCTACGCTGAGCTTTTCTTTCATCGCCTTCTGGATGTCGATGTCGCTGAGTATTCCAAAGCCTTCGTTCTTTAAAGCCGTTATGACCTTTTCGACGGCGGAAGCGAATGGCCCAGAGATAGTGATGTGCTGTCCGTACATGATGTTTCTTTCAAATAAGTGGAATGGGGTGGGGTGGGACAGATACAAGGCGGGAACCCGCTTGGTCGTGGATAAAGTAATTTCAAATTTTTTTCCAGATTAATCACCTCTGAAAGTCCGTTTATGGTGCGCTGGTGTCGGCATTTGAGCTGTCAGCCAATATCGTCAAATGGCTTCTCAGATATTTACTTCAATCTGATCTGTTAATAACCGTTGAGGTTTGACCATCTCTTTCTCAACACAGAATAAGCCGTTGTTATATAAATAAATATAATCAATGTTTATAAATTAAACATCAAGGTATGACATGCCTACCCGCCCACATACAGCCACGTTCAACCGTTCATCGATCAGGAGACCTGGACTGTCCCTAGCGATGTCAGACGCGTTGCAACGAAGAATGCGACTGTCACCGATCTGGTACTGGTTGACGACTTGCAAGTTCGGGCACACGGATATAAAAGCCGTTGATACATTGCTCACGTACGTCAGGTCTGAAAATATCACAGTCATCCTGCTCAATGTCTTGTCAAAGCGTAAGTAGCCCGATGCCAAATGTTCTTCAAATCGGACCGCTTGTCTTGCCCACATCTTTGCTCTTCATGCTGATTGCAGTGACCGCTGCTACATTCATTGGAAGTGAGTTTGGTCGAAGGGTCGGCGTCGATGCTGAACCCATACTGTTCCAGGCCCTCGCAGTCGGGCTCGTTGTTGCGCGGCTCGCGTTCGTTCTGCAGTACAGCACAACGTATCAGGCATCGCCGCTGTCGGCCTTTGATATCCGGGACGGCGGTTGGCTGCCCCTGCCTGGATTTGCAGCCGCATGGTTGTACGTTCTTGCCCGCCAGTTCAAAAAGCCCGTACTGCGCAAACCCCTGCTGTTTGCCTTATTCGCCGGCACCATGATATGGGGCGGCGGAATTCTTTCTTTGTCGCTTCCAGGCAATGAACAAAAGCTACCGGCGCTTGCACTGGTCAGCTTGCAAGGCAGCATCGTAGATTTGGCGCAGTTTGAGGGAAAACCAACCGTCGTTAACCTCTGGGCAACCTGGTGTCCGCCGTGCGTGCGTGAAATGCCGGTCTTGCATGAGGCTCAGGCCGCTAATCCGGCGGTGAACTTTGTTTTCATCAATCAGGGCGAGTCGGCACAGCGCGTCGGCTCCTGGCTAGCTGCACGCAACCTGCTACTCAGCAACGTGCTTCTGGACACCCAGGGCCAGGCACTGGGCGTGTTCAATCGGCGGGGACTTCCAACAACGCTCTTCTTTGACGCAACAGGACGGTTGGTTAGCACGCGTACCGGTGAGCTTTCAGCAGCCAGTTTGACTGAAAAGCTGGAGGCCATCAAATAACGCTGATAGTATTCAAGCGACGTGGTGTCTGGTGTCAGACGCTATTAAAAAATTAGCTGCTCGCGCCCATATTAATTGGGTTTTGGCTACTTTTTCTTCTAAAACAGGCTCAATTAAGGCCTGTAGCGCTCAATGGCGTGTTTCTGGCGGGTCGGTAAACAGGCGCATAGCGCAACTGTCACTGGTTTGCCTTGTGATCCCTACAATCGGGTCAATATCAACTTGAACTGCGCAAGCAAAATTTATGGCTGTTTATCAACTTGACGACGTCACCCCCGCCCTGCACGCTACCGCCTGGGTCGCAGAAAGCGCCCAAGTCATGGGCAAAGTGGTGCTGGGTGAGGATTCCAGCGTGTGGTTTGGCGCGGTGATTCGTGGCGACAACGAATTTATTACCGTCGGGCGCGGCACTAACATTCAAGAAAACAGCGTGTTGCACACAGACTACAGCAAGCCATTAACACTCGGCGAAAACGTCACCATTGGCCACCAGGTCACGTTGCACGGCTGCACCATAGGCGACGGCGCTTTGATCGGCATTGGTGCGGTAGTGCTCAATGGCGCGGTGATTGGCAAAAATTGCCTGGTAGGCGCGGGCGCATTGGTTACAGAGGGTAAAGAGTTCCCTGACGGCTGCATGATTATCGGCAGCCCTGCAAAGGCGGTGCGGCAGTTGTCGCCCGAACAAATTGAAGGCCTGCAAATGAGCGCCAAGGTTTATATTGAAAACGCGCAACGCTTTAAACGCGGCCTGAAAAAACTGGCTTGAGAATGTCCGAACTTCACAAATTCATATTTAACGGTTTGCCGGTGCGCGGCATGCTGGTGCGCTTGACCGACTCCTGGCAAGAAATTTTGAAGCGCCGCCAAGCCGCGGGCGGCTACCCTGTGGAGGTGATGCACTTGCTGGGTGAAATGACCGCTGCAGGCGCGCTGATGCAAAGCAACATTAAATTTAATGGCGCGCTGGTGCTGCAAATTTTTGGCGATGGCCCGGTCAAGCTGGCGGTGGCTGAGGTTCAGCCTGACTTGAGTCTGCGCGCCACCGCCACAGTAACGGGCGTGGTGGACCATGGCAGCACACTCAGCCAACTGGTGAACGTGAACAACGAAGGCCGCTGCGCGATCACGCTTGACCCTAAAGACAAGTTCCCTGGCCAGCAGGCGTACCAAGGCGTGGTGCCGCTGTTTGGCGACAGCCGCGAGAAGATTGAAAACATCAGCGAAGTGCTGGAGCACTACATGCTGCAAAGCGAACAGCTGGACACCAAATTGATTCTTGCTGCCGATGGCAAAGTGGCGGCGGGGCTGCTGATTCAGCGCTTGCCAGTCAAAGGCCAAGGCAACCTGGAAGGGCAAACTGACCGCGACGCCAATGAAGATGAAATTGGTAAAAACGAAGACTACAAACGCATCTCTATTTTGGCGTCAACCCTCAAGCGTGAAGAGCTGTTGACGCTTGATGTTGATACCATTTTGCACCGCCTGTTTTGGGAAGAGCCGCATACGCGCTTTGAGCCACTAGCGCCCAGCTTTGCCTGCAGTTGCTCACGTGAGCGAGTCAGCAATATGCTGCGCGGGCTCGGTACCGATGAAATTGAAAGCATCATTGCTGAGCGCGGCTCGGTGGGCGTAACTTGCGAGTTTTGCGGAGCGTCTTACGACTTTGATCCGGTCGACGCAGCGCAGATTTTTACCGATGCCGGTAAGCAAGTACCGCCGTCGGGAACCGTTCAATAAGGCTTGCTGGTGGCCGCCTGAATCTTGCCGCTTGGTGAGTGGGCTAGCGGCTAACTTGTATAAATATCTCGTTGGGTTTGACCATACCCAGCTCAGAGCGAGCTTTTTCTTCCACCATTTCCAGGCCTTCCTTCAAGTCTCTAACCTCTGCTGCCAGCTGGGTGTTGGCTGCTTGAGATTTGACGTTGTTGGCCGTTTGCTCTGACAGCCTTTTTTGCATGTCCCGCACATTTTGAATGCTGCCCCGGCCAACCCACAACTGGGCGTGGAAGGCAAGCAGCAACGCGATCAAAATGGCAGGAACAACTCTGTTGGCCATCGTTCAGTTATAGCTAAGTCAGATTAGCGCAGGTTATAAAACGCCGAACGGCCCGGGTAGCTGGCGACGTCGCCCAGGTCTTCTTCAATGCGCAGCAACTGGTTGTATTTGGCGGTGCGGTCAGACCGGCTCAAGCTGCCCGTTTTGATTTGACCTGCGTTGGTGCCCACCGCAATGTCGGCAATGGTGGTGTCTTCGGTTTCGCCAGAGCGGTGCGAAATAACGGCGGTGTACCCCGCGCGCTTGGCCATTTCAATGGCGGCAAACGTTTCAGTCAGCGTGCCAATCTGGTTAATTTTGATCAGGATTGAATTGGCAATATTTTTGTCAATGCCTTCTTTTAAAATTTTGGTGTTGGTGACAAATAAATCGTCGCCCACCAGCTGCACTTTTTTGCCCAGGCGCTCGGTCAATATCTTCCAGCCGTCCCAGTCGCCTTCAGCCATGCCGTCTTCGATACTGATGATGGGGTACTTGTCTACCCAAGTGGCCATGATGTCTGTCCATTCGGCGCTATTCAGGCTCAGGCCTTCAGCACCCAGCACGTATTTGCCGTCCTTGTAGAACTCGCTGGCGGCGCAGTCAAGGCCTAATGCAATTTGCTCGCCCGCTACAAAGCCGGCCTTGTCGATCGCTTCCAGAATCATTTGAATCGCGGCTTCGTGGTTGGCCACGTTCGGCGCAAAGCCGCCTTCGTCACCGACAGCAATGCTCATACCCTTGTCTTGAATAATTTTCTTCAGCGCATGAAACACTTCAGCGCCATAGCGCACCGCTTCACGAAAGCTGGGCGCGCCTACCGGAATAATCATTAATTCTTGCAAGTCCAGGTTGTTGTTTGCATGTGCGCCGCCATTGATGACGTTCATCATGGGCACCGGCATTTGCATGCCGCCGCTGCCGCCAAAGTAGCGGTACAGCGGCAGGCCCGCTTCTTCAGCCGCCGCACGCGCCACGGCCATGCTGACAGCCAGCGTGGCGTTGGCACCCAGGCGAGATTTATTGTCGGTGCCGTCGAGGTCAATCAGCGTGCGGTCTAAAAAAGCTTGCTCGCTGGCGTCCAGGCCCAGCACGGCTTCAGAAATTTCGGTGTTGATGTGCCCCACCGCTTTAAGCACGCCCTTGCCGCCGTAGCGCGACTTGTCGCCATCACGCAGTTCAATCGCCTCACGCGAGCCGGTGGATGCGCCCGAGGGCACAGCTGCACGGCCCATCACGCCGGACTCTAGCAGCACGTCGCATTCAACCGTTGGGTTGCCCCGGCTGTCTAAAATTTCTCGGGCGACGATATCAACAATTGCACTCATTTAGGGTCTTTCGTAAATCAAATAAATTCATGGCCTGCCAGACAGACCGCTAGATACCTTCAACCAGCACCATGTTGAAGTGGTGGGTAGCGCCCACGCGGTGCTTGCGAACGTCTTGGTAAGCAGCGCTGTCGTAAAAAGCCTTGGCTGCGTCGTAGCTTGGAAAACGCAGCACAGTCACGCGCGGCGGTTTCCAGTCGCCTTCCAGTGCCTCACTGCGGCCGCCGCGTGCCAGGTATTCACCGCCAGCAGCGGCCACCGCAGCAGGTGCCAGAGTGCCATATTGTTTGAATTGCTCGGGGTCGGTTACTTGGGAGTCAACAAGAATGTAGGCCGCGGTCATGGTGTTTTTCAGTTCAGTGGGTAAGGGTTTAATCAGTTGAAATTGTTTTCAAGAAAGCCATTTTTCTTTGTGATGCGGTCAAGTTCAAGCAACGTCTCAAGCAGCGCTTTCATGTGCTTGAGCGGCACGGCGTTGGGGCCGTCGCTCATGGCTTTGCTGGGGTCTGGGTGGGTTTCCATAAACACGCCCGCCACGCCAACTGCAACCGCCGCGCGTGCCAGCACTGGCACCATCTCGCGCTGGCCGCCACTGCTTGTGCCCTGCGCATTTCCAGCGCCCGGTAGCTGCACCGAATGGGTTGCGTCAAACACCACGGGTGCGTGCGTTTCACGCATGATGGCCAGGCTGCGCATGTCAGACACCAGGTTGTTGTAGCCAAAACTGGCACCGCGCTCGCAGGCCATGAAACGGTCTTCGCTCAAGCCAGCGGCACGCGCCGCTGCGCGTGCTTTGTCGATAACATTTTTCATGTCACCGGGCGCCAAGAACTGGCCTTTCTTAATATTGACTGGCTTGCCCGATTGCGCCACCGCCGTAATAAAGTCAGTTTGCCGGCACAAAAACGCCGGGGTTTGCAGCACGTCGACCACGGCCGAGACTTGCGCAACGTGTGCTTCCGAATGCACGTCAGTCAACACTGATATGACAAGCTCACGTTTGACTTTGGCCAAAATTTCCAGGCCTTTGTCCATGCCCGGCCCCCGAAACGTCATGCCGCTTGAGCGGTTAGCCTTGTCGTAGCTGGACTTGAAAATAAACGGAATGCCAAGGCTGGCGGTGATTTCTTTTAGCGTACCGGCGGTGTCCATTTGCAGCTGCTCAGACTCAATCACGCACGGCCCGGCAATCAGAAAAAACGGCTGGTCAAGGCCAATTTCAAACCCACATAACTTCATATCAAGCCACCACTTTCAATGCTTTGCCTTCAGTTTGATGGTCTAGCGCAGCTTTGATGTACGCGTTAAACAGCGGGTGCCCCGCCCAAGGCGTTGATTTAAATTCAGGGTGAAACTGCACGCCTACAAACCACGGGTGCACGCTTTGCGGCAGCTCGACAATTTCAGTTAACTGTTCACGCTGCGTAAGCGCCGAAATAACCAGACCTTTTTCACGCAGCCGATCAAGGTAGTTGACATTGGCTTCATAGCGGTGGCGATGCCGCTCTGTCACCACGTCACCGTAAATTTTGTGCGCCAACGTGCCGGGTGCGACGTCAGAGCTTTGCGCGCCCAGGCGCATGGTGCCGCCCAGGTCTGACTTGGCGTCGCGGGTTTTAATCGTGCCGTCAGCGTCCTTCCATTCAGTAATGAGCGCAATGACCGGATGCGGCGTTTGCGGATCAAACTCGGTGCTGTTTGCGCCTTTAAAGCCTGCAACGTGGCGCGCAAATTCAATCGTGGCGACTTGCATGCCCAAACAAATACCGAG
>JANMWH010000319.1:0-2445 GCA_031393945.1 Polaromonas sp.
CTGTCAGGCCGCGAGCCCGAGGCCATGCACGCGCTGCACGCCGGCACGCCCAGCTACATCAACCCCGAGCAGTGGGGTTTTAATGGCGCGGGCGGTAATCGGGGTAACGCAGGTGAGGTGCCACCTGAAGCGCCCGACGCGCAAAGCGATTTGTTTTCGCTCGGCGTCACGCTGTACCAGCTGCTAACAGGCAAGCTCCCCTATGGCGACGTGCTGCCCTACCAAGTGGGCCGCTATTACCGCGACCCCGTGGCGCCCAGCCGCCACAACCCCGAAGTGCCGATTTGGCTAGACCACGTGGTGCTGAAAGCGGTGGCGCTAGACAAAAAACTGCGCTTTGAAACCGCCGAAGAAATGCTGTTGGCGCTCGAGCGTGGCGCATCACGCCCCCTCACCGCATTGCAAGCCACACCCCTGATGCAGCGCGACCCCACCGCATTGTGGAAGCTGGCATTGGGTATCAGCGTGTTGTTCAACCTGCAGCTGGTGTACTGGTTGCTGTTTTTGCCTAAATGAGCTAAAAATAGTCTTTTTTCTGTGCTTAATAGGGCTGTAGCCGAATGAATACGGGTGCGAGCAGCTACTAAATTAATAGTAAAAAAAACCAAAATGGCAGGTCAAAACAAGGCAGCGGCGCGTGGACGACGTGTTCTGCATCTCACGCACTGCGCGCCCGCCCACCTTTTACCTGCGGTGAAAGTTAGGCCAATCGCTGCGCGCTTTATCTGCTGCGCAGATCACGCACTTCGTGCGCGGCCTCCCTTTTCAGCCCATGTCCTTGTCCAGCGCAGTTGCATCACCCGCAGCATGCCCAGCATGACCAAAGCCAGCGCGGCGAATAAAAAGAAGCCCCACCTGTAGCTGTCGGCATACTGCTTTGACAAGCCCATGGCGCTGGGCACCAGGCCGCCGCCGAGTGCGCCAATTTCACCAATCATTGAACCAGCTACCGCAGTGGCCAGCGGCCAGCGCAAGGGCACCAGTTGAAACACGGCGCCGTTGCCTGCGCCCAACGCTGAAAAGCACAGCATGATCAGCAGCGTGGTGGCCGTTAAAGAGCCGCCCGCAAAGCCGCAGGCCGCTAGCGTGATGGCAATGATCACAAGCACCGCTGTCAGTGTGTTCACGCCGCCCAGCCGATCAGAAATCCAGCCGCCAAATACGCGCAACGCCGCGCCCATAAAAGCCGCCAGCATGGTGAGCTGACCTGCTTGTACTTTGCTGACCGCGAACTGGTCGTAGTAGTACGTAGGTAGAAAAGTAGCCAGGCCAATAAAGCCGCCGAACGTTACTGCATAAATCAAACTAAACGCCCAGCCGTCTTTTTCGTACAGGCAGGCAATGTGCTGCTTAAACGTAGCGTGCTTGTCCAGGTCAGGCGGCTCTTTGGCGAACACGATCATGACTACCATTGGAATACTGATGGCCAGCGCAGCCAGGCCGTACACCGCTGTCCAGCCGAAGGCCTGCGCCAGTGGCGGCGCAATCAGCACCGACACCGCTGTGCCTACGTTGCCCGCGCCGACCAGACCCATGGCCAAGCCCTTGTGGCGCGGTGGAAACGAGCCTGAGCCAAGCGACAGCGCCACGCCAAAGCTGGCCCCCGCAATGCCCAGCAACACGCCCATGGCCAACAAGTCGTTGAAGGTTTTGACGAAGAAAAACCCAAACAACATGGCGACGGCGATCAAGCCCATTTCAACCAGCGTGGCATTTTTTCGGCCAATGTACTGCGACAACAAGCCCAGCGGAAAGCGCATCAGCGCGCCCGCAATGATCGGGATAGACAACATCAAACCCTTTTGAGCGGGGCTTAAGTTGAATGTTTCAGAGATAAACGGCGCCATGGCACCGTTCAGCACCCAAATGCAGCACGAAAAGGCGAAATACAAAAATGCAGCGCCCAGAGTGGGTGCGTGGCCGCTGCGTAAAAACGCTTGAATACCTGACATGAACTACCTTGGTGACTGATTCACCATAGCAGTGCGAGATTCGTGCCAAGGCGGTGTTACAAGCCCCTCTGCATCGAGTTCTTCGGAAACTTATTACGCTGTCAGCTTTTCTACATGGGCCTGGCGGGTGTACAAAAAGTCGATCACGGCTTTGCGGTAGCTCAGGTACTGCGTGCTTTCTGCCAACGCCACGCGGTTTCTAGCGCGGGGCAGGGCGACGCTGACAATATCGCCAATCGTGGCGGCGGGGCCGTTCGTCATCATCACGATGCGGTCGCTCAGCAGCACGGCTTCATCTACATCGTGGGTCACCATGACCACGGTGCTTTGGGTTTTTTGAACAATGGCCAACAGCTCGTCTTGCAACTTGGCTCGGGTCAAGGCATCGAGCGCGCCAAAAGGCTCGTCAAGCAGCAACACTTTGGGCTCCATCGACAGGGCACGTGCAATGCCCACGCGCTGCTTCATGCCGCCTGAGATTTCGCCAGGGCGC
>JANMWH010000343.1:0-2432 GCA_031393945.1 Polaromonas sp.
TTGGCTTTGGCGCAACCCAGCGTTATCAAGCGGCCTGTGGTGGAGTGGCCAAACGGAGATGTAACGGTTGGCTTTAACGCCACAGTGTGGGCGGAATATTTACACGCTCTACCAAAATAAAACCAAGTAAATCCAAATAAAACCAAGCAAAAAAGGCGCTTTTGAACCAAAACCCGTCAAATCGGTCATAGTGCTGGATATTCGATCAACTTTTCCTTGGTAGTTCAGTATGAAAACGAACCTGACTCTTATTTCCGCTGTTACCGTCGCCTTTTTCAGCGTGAACGCGTCGGCGGCCGACATCCTGGGCCGCGTAATTTCCAGCACGCCTGTCGTGCAGCAAGTAGCCGTGCCGCGCCAGGTATGCAGTGGCCAAACCATCACAACCGAAGCGCCCAAGTCTGGCGCCGGTTTTGCCATGGGTGCGCTGGCAGGCGGCGCGCTAGGCAACGCAGTTGGCAACGGAGGCGGCCGCGCGCTTGCCACGTTTATTGGAATTGTTGGCGGCGGAGTATTGGGCAACCAAATCGAAGGCGGCAACCAGCAGACGCAAAACGTGCAGCAATGCACCACACAAACTTTTTACGAAAATCGCGCCAGCCACTACAACGTGGTCTACGAATACCAAGGCACGCAATATTCGGTGCAAATGCCCCAAGACCCGGGTCCGTTCGTCAAGTTGCAGGTCACGCCAGTAGGTGCAGCACCCGCTCAGCCGGTGCAGCAAGCGCAGCCGCAAGTCAACTCACAGCCGCAAGCCCAAGTGCAGCAGACCCAGCCGTATCAGCCGATTACAGTTACCCCGATTTATGTGCAGCAGCAACAGCCTGTATTTTTAGCGCCAGTCGTGGTGCAGTCGTCTTCAAGCTACTACGGCCAGCCGTACTACGCACCCGTATACCAACAGCGCGTGGTGCCCAACGTGTCGCTGAATTTTGGCTACAGCCGCGGGTTTAACCACGGTTATGGCTACCGCTACTGATTTTATTGCCGAATAAGGCTGCAGCCCAATAAATACGGGCGCGAGCAGCTCTTTATTTAGTAGCTTGCAAAAGTTAGTCTGCTGCGTGTTTAGCTGCCGCTTTTTTGCAGCAAGCGAATCACACTCGAAAAATCAAGTGCGCCGTTGCCACCCAGGCTGTGCGCAGCATACAAACTGCGGGCCAGCCCGCCGAGCGGCGTTGCAGCGCGAACGGCAGCCGCGTTTTCTTGTGCCAGCCCTAAATCTTTCAGCATCAAGTCCGCGCCAAAACCACCAGCATAGTTTTTAGACGCAGGTGCAGTTGCCATCACGCCCGGCATCGGGTTGTATTTTTCAAGCGCCCAATTGCCGCCTGAGCTGCGGCGCATTATTTCTGACAGCACCGTTGGGTCAAGCCCGTTGGCCACGCCGAGTGCCAGCGCCTCAGACGTGCCAATCATCAAAATACCGAGCAGCATGTTGTTGCAGATTTTGGCCGCTTGGCCAGCGCCTGCGGCGCCTGCGTGAAAGATGTTTTGACACATCTTATAAAGCAACGGGCGCGCGCGCTCCAGGTCTGCCGCTTCGCCGCCGACCATGAAGGTCAGCGTGCCTGCAATAGCGCCGCCGGTGCCGCCAGATACGGGCGCGTCAATGCAGGCGATGCTTTTTTTGGCTGCCTCCGCAGTGACTTTGCGCGACGTAGCTGCTGCAATCGTGCTGCAGTCAATCACCAGCGTGCCCGCGGGCAGCGCGGCCAGCAAACCAGCGTTGGCGCCATCGCCGCAATACAGCGCGTCCACGTGCTGGCTGGCTGGCAGCATGCTGATAACCACTTCAGCGCCGCGCACCGCATCAATGGCCGATGTGGCAATGCGTGCGCCCGCATCGCCCAGCGGTTTGCAGGCGGCAGCGGTCAAATCAAAACCCACCACGCTGTGGCCTGCCTTGTGCAAATTTAAAGCCATGGGCGCGCCCATGTTGCCCAGGCCGATAAATGCGATGTTCATTAACGCTCTCCGTTGTGATTTTTGAAGTTTTTTAGCGAATGTCGGCGGCAGAGGCATCGAGCATGTGGCGCGAAACAATCACACGCATGATCTCGTTCGTGCCTTCCAGGATTTGGTGCACGCGCGTGTCGCGCACCAGCCGCTCCAGCGGGTAGTCGCGGATGTAGCCGTAGCCGCCGTGGATTTGCAGCGCCTCATTGCAAATCTTGAAACCGGCATCGGTTGCCAGCTGCTTGGCCATGGCGCAGTACACACTTGCCTCGCTGGAGCCAGCGTCTAGCTTGCTTGCAGCCAGCCGCACCATTTGCCGCGCCGCCACCAGCTCGGTCGCCATATCGGCAATTTTGAATTGCAGCGCCTGAAACCCGGCTAGAGGTTTGCCAAACGGGCTGCGCTCGTGCATGTAAGCGCGCGCTGCATCGAGCGCGCCTTGCGCAGCGCCCACCGAGCAGGTGGCAATG
>JANMWH010000423.1:0-2889 GCA_031393945.1 Polaromonas sp.
CGCGCAAACAGCGGCGAAGCGTCCATGTCGTGCTGCATAAAGCTTTGCCCCACCACCACGTCGCCCACCTTCACGCCGGGCGCCAGCCCACCCGCAACGCCAGTAAACACGATTCGACTGGCCTCGAAGCGCTCTATCAGCGCCGCGGCCGTGGTGGCTGCGGCCACTTTTCCAATTTTTGACAACGCCAGCACAACAGCGTGGCCATGCCATTCGCCCAGCCAAAAATCGCGGTTGGCGTGGGTAACTTTTTTTGGGTTGCGCAGCTGATCGATCAGGCCCCGCTGTTCTTCAAGCAGCGCGCTCAAAATGGCAATAGGGGCCGCTGTATTTTTCATTCAGTTATTTTGCCCATAAAAAAAGCAGCCTGCGCTGCCTTTTCGATGCATGAGGGGCTTTATTTTTTGTCGCGCAACTCGCGGCGCAAAATTTTGCCGACTGGCGTTTTTGGCAGCTCGGCGCGAAACTCCACCACCTTCGGCTGTTTGTAACCGGTCAGGTTTTCTTTGCAAAAAGCACGCACGTGCGCTTCAGTCAGCGCTTCGGTTTTCTTGACGATCACCAGCTTCACGGCCTCACCCGATTTTTCGTCTGCCACGCCCACGCAGGCACACTCCATCACACCTTCAAGCTTGCCGACAACGTCTTCAATCTCGTTCGGGTAGACGTTAAAACCGCTGACCAAAATCATGTCTTTTTTACGGTCAACAATTTTGTAAAACCCTTGGTCGTCCAGTATGCCGACGTCGCCCGATTTAAAGTAACCGTCAGCGGTCATCACGTTGGCGGTTTCATCGGGCCGCTGCCAGTACCCAGCCATGACTTGCGGGCCTTTGATGGCGATTTCGCCAGGCTCGCCCTGCTTGACCTCGTTGCCGTCATCATCAAGCAACTTGAACCACGTACCCGGAATCGGCACGCCAATCGTGCCGGTAAACGCTTTGCTATTGGTGGGGTTGCAGCTTGCTGAGGGTGACGTCTCAGACAAACCATAACCTTCGCAAATCGAACAACCCGTTTTCTCCAGCCACAACTTGGCCACCGCACTGGTTACGGCCATGCCGCCGCCGAGTGAAATTTTGAGCTGTGACCAATCCACGGTGTTGAAGTCAGGGTGATTGGCCAGCCCGTTGAATAGGGTGTTCACCGCCGGAAAGCTGTTTACCTTGTGCTTGGTCAATTCTTTAAGCACCGCCGGAATGTCACGCGGGTTCGGAATCAAAATGTTTTTGCCACCAGTACGCATGCCCAGCATCATGTTTACCGTGAAGGCAAAGATGTGATACAGCGGCAGCGCGCATACATACACCGGCTGCACGCCAGCCTGCAGGCTGGCCATGGCGGGCATGTTCCACGCTTCTGACTGCAACACGTTGGCGATCACGTTGCTGTGCAGCAGTACCGCGCCTTTTGAAACACCAGTGGTGCCGCCGGTGTACTGCAACACGGCCACGTCAGTTGGCTTGATGTCGGGGCGCTTGAGCGTGGCGCGTGTGCCTTGTGCCAACGCGTCGTTAAACCGCACGGCGTTGGGCAAGCTGAATGCCGGCACAACTTTTTTAACGTTGCGAATGACATAGTTCACCAGCGCGCCTTTGAGCAAACCCAGCCGGTCGCCCACAGCGCATAACACCACATGCTTGACGGGTGTTTTCGCCAGGCATTGCTCAAGTGTGTTGGCGAAGTTTTCAATGATGACAATGGCTTTAGCGCCGGAGTCTTTGAGCTGGTGCTCCAGCTCGCGCGGGGTGTACAGCGGGTTGACGTTGACCACCACAAAACCGGCCCGCAAAATGCCTGCCACTGCTACCGGGTACTGCGGCACATTGGGCATCATGATGGCCACGCGGTCGCCTTTGGCTAACCCCAGGCCTTGCAGGTACGCGCCAAAAGCTACTGACAAGCTGTCGGTGTCGGCAAAGCTGATGTCTTTGCCCATGAAGCTGTACGCCACTTTGCTGGCGTTCTTCTTGAAGCTTTCTTCCATCAGCGCCACCAGCGACGGGTACTGCGCCACATCAACATCTGCGGGTACGCCGGGAGGGTAGGCTTTTAGCCAAGGGCGTTCAAGGGTAGCTGTGGCCATGGTGGTTGTCTCCTGTTGGGATTTTAAGTTTCAATAAATCTTGCTGCGGCGTGACAGTGCGGCTTCTGACTGGCCGCTTTTTGACTGGCCGATCTTGACCTGCCCGCCTTTGCCCGGCCGTCTTAGGCACGTCTACTCGATGGCCTTGCCCATATCTTCGATGACCTTCTTAGCGTCGCCAAACACCATCATGGTTTTGTCCATGTAAAACAGCTCGTTGTCCAGGCCTGCATAGCCTGCGGCCATCGAACGCTTGTTGACGATCACTGTTTTGGCTTTGTACGCCTCCAGAATCGGCATGCCGTAAATCGCACTGCCCTTGACGTGCGCTGCGGGGTTCACCACGTCGTTGGCACCCAAAATAATGGCGACGTCGGCCTGGCCAAACTCGGCGTTGATGTCTTCCATTTCATGGACCTGGTCATAGGGCACTTCAGCTTCAGCCAGCAACACGTTCATGTGGCCTGGCATGCGGCCCGCGACTGGGTGGATGGCGTATTTGACCGTGATGCCGCGGTCTGTCAGCTTTTGCGCCAGCTCTTTCACCGAGTGCTGCGCACGCGCCACGGCCAGGCCGTAGCCCGGCACGATGATGACGGTTTCTGCATTGCCCAAAATGAAGGCTGCATCGTCTGCCGAGCCAGACTTGACCGGGCGCTGCTCTTTGCTGCCTGCCACCGCTGTCGTCGCCTCACCGCCAAAGCCGCCCAAAATCACATTGAAGAACGAGCGGTTCATGGCCTTGCACATGATGTAGCTCAAAATCGCGCCTGACGAGCCAACGAGCGAGCCCGCAATGATCA
>JANMWH010000144.1:0-4592 GCA_031393945.1 Polaromonas sp.
TTAACGGCCAGCACGCTGATTGCTGTTCCGCGAATCAGCCATTTTTTTCTAGACCCCCTAGGTAAAGAGAGCCTGACAGGGGGAGTCCAAACGAATGGGGTCGACGCGCCCAAAGTCGGCGCTGCAAGTTGTAATGTAGACGTAACCTGCAACCTACCCCTCAGCACCGCCAGCAAAGCCGTCGCCGCGATGGAATATCTTAAGAACGGTGCCACCTACATATGTACGGGCACTTTGTTAAATGATGCCCAGTCCAGCGGGACGCCTTACTTTTTGAGCGCGGATCATTGTATTTCCACACAATCGGTGGCAACCTCAATGAACACCTATTGGTTTTTTAGATCCAGTGGCTGCAACAACGGTGTTTTAAATCCAAATTACGTGCTTCAAATTGGCGGCGCAACTCTGCTGTTCAACCGTAATTACATTTCAGGCACAGCCGGCGTAGGTCCAGTAGGTACAGACACGTCATTTATGCGACTGAACACCACGCCACCCGCTGGAGCGGTGTTTTCCGGCTGGTCGGCCACACGTCAGGCTGTTAACAACGGGACAACTTTCACGGGGCTGCATAACCCACAGGGCGACTTACAAAAATACAGCCTTGGTCTGATTACCAACTATTCGTATAAAGATGTTCTGAATACAACTTATTCGAACACTGCAGGCGTAAATTTTGGAATGTACAAGGTCAACTGGTTCTCGGGCGTAACTGAGGGCGGTAGCAGCGGATCAGGCTTGTTTCTCGATGCGAGCTCTGCCAACCCAAAACTGGTCGGTCAGCTTTGGGGCGGCGCCTCTTCCTGCCTCGCGCCCGCAGCACCGGATCTTTATGGGCGATTCGATATTGCCTTTCAGGACGGCTTGGCGCGATGGCTGAGCCCGGACACAGGTGCTGTATTCAGATTTTATAACTCGGACAGCGGTTCACACTTCTATTCGACTTCAAATTCTGAAGTGCAAACCATACGCAATTCGTACTCGCAGTTTCGCTACGAAGGCCCAGCTTATTTCGTGTCTGTGGCCAGCAACACGGGGCTGTCTCCCGTTTACCGATTCAGAAATTTAGTAAACGGTAGCTACCTATGGACAATTTCCGAGTCGGAAAGAATTTCGATCAATCAAAATTACCGAGCTACCTTTATTGAAGAAGGTGTGGCCTGGCAAAGCAGTCAAGTAGCCGCCCCGGGTTACGTTCCGCTTTACCGATTTAGAAATTTAGTGAATTCCACATACTTTTACACAGCTTCTGAAGCCGAGAAAGACAATGTAGTGCTGAACTATAAAACTACGCTTGTTCTGGAAGGGGTTGCTTATCATGTTAAAAATTCCCTCTAGTAAGCCGTAAATTCGATTTCGGTTTAGCAACGAACGCAAGCTATGGTTTAGCCACAGCTTGCAGTTTTGATTAAACGCTGTCCGATTGGCTGCCAAGCAAGCAACACGCACACATTAGCCTGATTGCCTGCACTCGCTTGCTGACACCTTCTGAAGTGTGCCTCTGCTCTCAATGGCGATACGGCATCCGTTGTTACAAGCCCATGAGGTTTATATTTTGCCCATCACTGCAGCGTTGACCGCTGCAAGCACCGCCCATTTCCTCTTGAAGGCACGAGAGTAGTTTGACGATGACTTGGTGGGTGTTTCCCGGCAGCAAACTGCTGGCTTGCAGCGCTATTCAGCCAGCAGCATTGCAGACCTAAAACCAGCGCTGCCTGCCATGCCTGAAGCAGATTTTTCAGTACCTCTCACCGCACCGGGCACACACTTGATTGCTTTTGCGAGTCAGGCCAACACCATCAGCCTGCGCGCCGACAGCTTTCAGGCGTACCTGCATGATGTGGGTCCGGACTTCATCAAAACCCAACGCGAACTCGCCTGCACAGCCCAACCACCCGGGCCGCAACGATATCGGTGTTGTGTCAAAACGCTGGCGCCTGTGCCATCACCTACAAATCCGGGCATTGACGACCCAATCAACATGATGGCGGCCAAGGATGTGAAGAACATCGACTGGGACAGCATGTGGGGCAACTTGAGCTTTGTGATGCCAGCGCGCAACTAAGGGTTTCGGGACTTCAAGGCGTTTATACAAAACAGCGCAGCGTCGCGAATTTGTCATAAACGCTCGCTAGCATCCGGTGACGTATTCGCATCACCTGGAGCATTCATGATTTCAAACTTTTCGCGCATTCTTGTATTAACCAGCGTTGCCGCATGCGCTCTTGCAGCCTGCGGCGGCAGCAGCGACACAGTGGTGATTCCGCCACCGCCAAAGTACCCTACGCTCACTGGAAATTTGCCGCTGGTGATTGCCCACCGGGGCGCAAGCGGCTACTTGCCAGAGCACACGCTAGAAGCCTACAAGCGCGCGATTGAACTTGGTGCCGACTTCGTTGAGCCAGACCTGGTGGCCACCAAAGACGGTGTGCTGATAGCGCGCCATGAGCCGAACATCACCAACACCACTGATGTGGCAACCCGCACCGAGTTCGCCGATCGCAAAACCAAAAAGATGGTCGACGGGGTGGAAGAAGAAGGCTGGTTTGCGTCCGACTTCACGCTGGCAGAAATCAAGACGCTGTTTGCCAAGCAGCCCATTGCAGACCGCGATCAAACGCAAAACACCAAATTTCGCATTCCGACTTTTGAAGAAGTCATTGACCTTGCAAAAACCGAAGGCGCCAAGCAAAGCCGCGTGGTCGGCCTGTACCCTGAGACCAAGCACCCGACTTACCACAACGGCCTGAATTTGTCACTTGAAGACCGCCTGCTGGCTATTTTGGCGAAGAACAATTTCACTACCAAAACCGCGCCCGTCATCATCCAGTCGTTTGAAGTGGCAAACCTGAAATACTTGCGATCGAAAACACAGGTGCGCATCGTGCAATTAATTGATGCCGATGACGTCAACCCCGACGGCAGCATGGCGCTGGTTGCGCCGTATGACAAGCCATACGATTTTGCGGTGGCCAAAGACCCACGCACATTCGCCACCATGCTCACGCCCGCTGGTTTGAAAGAAATCAAAACCTACGCCGACGGTATCGGCCCCTGGAAGCCGTATTTGATTTCAACCAAGCAAACCATTGGCGCAGATGGCAAGGCAGTGGACCTGAACGGTGACGGCAAAATCGACCAGCGTGATCGTACTTCGATGCCACCTACCGATGTGTTGAAAAATGCACATAACGAAGGCCTGTTTGTGCATGCTTTCACGTTTCGCAATGAAGCTGTGCGTCTGGCGTCTGACTTTAAAGCTGACCCTACGGCGGAGTACCGGCTTTTTTACAATTTGGGCGTGGACGGTTTGTTCAGTGACTTTCCGGATACCGCACTTTCTGCCCGCTAGGAAAATTTAAGCTAAATATGCTCAACGCCCAATGAATACGGGCGCAAGCAGCTATGTTTTTATAGTATTGCGCGCACAGTGTGGGCTTTAGACCACCACCGGTTCAGGTTCCAGCCTGATACCAAAGCGCTCGTACACGCTGGTTTGAATCGACTTGGCCAGCGTCATGACCTCGCCGCCTGTGACCGGATTGGCCTTGCCACCGAGGTTGACCAGCACCAGTGCCTGCTTGTCGTAGACCCCGGCGTTGCCTATGGTTTTGCCCTTCCAGCCGCAGGCGTCAATCAGCCAGCCTGCAGCGAGCTTGACGGAGCCATCGGCCAGCACGTAATGCACGATTTTTGGCTCTCGGGCAATGATGTCAGTGCACTGTTCGGCGCTGACGGTTGGGTTTTTAAAAAAGCTGCCGGCGTTGCCCAGCACTGTCCAATCCGGGAGTTTGGCGCGTCGAATCTCGCACACCCAGTCATAAATTTGTAGCGCTGTGGGCGCGTCAATACCGGCTTGCAGGCGCTTTTTTTCAATATCAGCGTAGCCCAGCACCGGCTTCCAATTTTTGGGTAGTGCAAAACGCACCTGGGTGATTAATGCCTTGCCCGCCAGCCCAAAGCCCGGGTTGCCCACATGTTTAAACACCGAGTCGCGGTAGCCAAAAGCGCACTGCGCAGCATTTAGCGTAAAGCGCTGGCCGGTGGTCAGGTCAATAGCGTCAAGCGAGTCAAAGCGGTCTTGCAGCTCTACGCCGTACGCGCCAATGTTTTGCACCGGCGATGCGCCAACAGAGCCAGGAATCAGGGCCAGATTCTCCAGGCCCGGGTAGCCGTTTTGCAACGTCCATGTGACTAAATCGTGCCAGTTTTCCCCTGCGCCCGCTTCAACAATCCATGCTTTGGGTGTTTCGCTGACCAGCCGTTTCCCCTTGATTTCAACTTTCAGTACCAGCGACTTGACATCTCCCGTGAGCACTATGTTGCTGCCACCGCCCAATATAAATTGGGGTGCGCTTTTCAAAGACTCATCAGCCAGCAGGGCATCAATATCGGCTGCGCTCTCAAGACGCACCAGCGATAGCGCTTTGGCAACAATGCCAAAGGTATTAAAAGACTGAAGAGGGACGTTTTTCTCGACTAACATGAGGTGATTGTCCCATTGCAACGCCTAGCTTCACCTAACTTTTAAAAATCATGCCTTCTTTTGACACTGTGCTTGAAGCGGACCTGGTCAAGGTAAAGAACGCTGT
>JANMWH010000148.1:0-1564 GCA_031393945.1 Polaromonas sp.
GGCGGCACAGCGCTGGGCGCGGTGGTCAGCGGCGCCATGATCAACACCGTGGGTCTGGCAAATCTGGGCTGGGTGGGCGCGCCGTTTGCGCTGGCGGCACTGGCCACGCTGGCGTTTGACCGTGCGCCGGCTGCTAAGGCTTTGCCGAAAACCAGTTAGACATGGCGCTTGCCTGACCCAGCGCGAGTACCTTTTGGCAACCGATCAGCCCGCTCATGCAGCGCTTCAATGATGTGGCAAGTGGTGTCCAGCCCATCACAGCGCCCCCGCAGTGCTTTCAAATCTTTTTCAAGGGCCTTCAGCTCAGCCAGCCTGGCGCGCACATGACCCAAATGCGCGTCGAGCGAGCCACGCGCTGTAGCGCAATCGGCTTTGTCGTTCAGGTTCAGGCCTAGCAGCGTGCGCACTTCGCTAAGGGACATGTCCAGGGCCCTGCACGCACGTATAAAACGCAATTGGTGAACGTCCCCATCGCTATACATTCGGTAGCTGTTGTCGCCCCGCAGCGTTGGCCTGAGGAGCTTTTCTTTCTCATAAAAGCGAATGTTAGCGGGCGTGACGCCGCTTAGCGTTGCCGCCTGGCTGATACGGTAATTGAGCGCCGCTGACGACTCAATGCTGGTGGCGGTGGTGGGCATCGGGGAAATGCGCATGGCTGTGCTCCAGCGGGTCGTGTTGATGTGCGTGTGAATGGCTGCCGTTGGCGGGCGCTGCATCCACGTCAAGGTGAGCGTGTTGGTGGTGCTCGTCATGCGTATGAAGATGCGTATGCGCTAGAGCCGTATGCTGATGCAAGTGGCCGTGGTCTTCTGTCAAATGCAGCCACACGCCCACCCCCATCAATGCGCTGGCCAGCCCCAATTGCCATGTGATCGGCTCTGCAAAAAACACAACCGAAATTGCAGCCCCCACAAAAGGCGCTACTGAAAAGTACGCCCCCGAACGTGATGCACCTAAATACCGCAGCGCCACGACAAACAGCGCCAGGCTAACGCCGTAAGCCAAAAAGCCAACCAGCATGGCAGCGCCAATACCCGCTAGAGACGGCCAAGCCGCGCCCAGCACAAAAGCCAGCAGCAAATTGGTTGTGCCAGCCGCCAGGCCTTTCACGCAGGCAATCCACGACGCGTCTGCATGCGCCACCTTGCGCGTAAAGTTGTTGTCCAGTGCCCAAAACGCGCAGGCCAGCAGCACCGCCAGCGCGGGCCAAAATTGCGCGGCCTGCAGGTCCGCGTTTACCGCACCCTGCGGCCAGCTAAGCAACAATGCACCCCCCACAATCAGCGCCATGCCCAGCACAATGCGGCGGCCCAAGTGCTCTTTAAAAAGAGCCCAAGCCAAAAACGTAGTAAGCACCGCTTCGGCATTTAGCAGCAGCGATGCATGGCTGGCCGCCATGCCTGACAAGCCAAACATCAACAACACAGGCGCCGCCCCGCCGCCGCAAACCACGGCCGCGACCAGCCAAAGTGATTCATTGCGATTCAGGCGCGGCGTTGGCAGCCCTTTTATCAGCCGATACGCCAGCAGCCCCAAGCCCGAGCCTGCGTACAACAAACCAGCC
>JANMWH010000052.1:0-7926 GCA_031393945.1 Polaromonas sp.
ACCGACAGCGTTTGGCTTTGCGGTGGGCAGCTTGCTGTTGGGTCTGCCATTTACTGCCATTACATTTTTTGCCATGCAAGAGGTGCGCCGACTAAAACCGCACAGCGCGGCAAGCTACACCGGCCTGCTGACCGCCGTTTACGGGCTTGGTCAAGTGGCCGGACCACCGCTGGCGGCGTGGTTGCTAAGCCGCAGCGCCACAGTGGCTCAAGGCTTTAATGTGGCGCTTGAAATAGCGTCGGCGTCGCTGTTGCTGGGGGCGCTGATGTTTGTTGGACTCGCAAGGGCGTACCCAAAAGGCGTGTTTTTACGCTATTAAATCAGGAGCTGTTTGCGCCCGTATTCGTTTCGTTTATGGGTCAAAATTGTTCTACAAGTAGTTAAAAATCCATCCGTCTTCAGCGTTTCAGCAATTTTCGCAAAATATTTATTATTACGAACGAGAATAATTCGCATTAACAAGTACACTTGCGTTTCTAGCTAATACTTTTAACGCAGTGAAAGCCTCAATGCAACGCAGAAACTTCGTATTCGCCGCCACGTCGGCTGCAGCCCTAACCGCTTGCGGGGGTGGCGGCGAAGGCAGCGCCAGCGGCGACAGTGGCGGCGCTGGCACGGCACTTGGTGCGCAAAACAAATTTGAGGTAGCCAATTTGGTTGCCTCAAACGATAGCTATAAAGCGCTGATGACCATTCCTGCAATGGTGGGCGCTTGGGGGCTGGCAATTCGACCAGCCGGTGCTGGCGGGCACTTTTGGGTGGGTGCAGGGGGGTCATCTTGGGAATTTATTGGCGACGTCAAAGCTAACGCCAATCCGGCGTTGCGTACGCTCACTACTGACGGTTTGAAGCGAGTTTTGGTTCCAGCAACCAAAGACCCGGCGGTGCCCGGCGCTACCACTGGCGTGGCGTATGTCGGCTCGCCTGTGAAGTCCGCTAGTTTCGTGCCGACCGGCCAAAAAATGCCCTTGACGCCCGGCAGCAGCACCTTGGTGACAATGGACGGCTCTGCCCGTTTTGTTTTCGTGACCGACACCGGATATGTCGCGGCCTGGACCGACGGCACCAGTGACACCGCGCAAGTGCCCAGCGGAATCTTGCGCAACGATGGGGCCAGTGTCCAGGTGTACGACGGCACGGCCAATGGCTCAGCGTTCTTTGGTGTGGCGCTGAAAACCGACACGTGGGACACGATGTGGGTCGCCGACTTTGGTGCAACGCCGCAAATTTTGCAATTTGACGCCAGCTGGGCGTTGGTGCCCACGGTGGGCTTTGCTAATCCTTTCGCAACTGGTGCCGGGGGTGTTGCATTGCCCGGTGACTTTGTGCCGTTCAATATTCAGGCTTTAGGCTCGAGGGTGTTTGTCAGCTACGCAAAATCACGGGTAGACGCAAACGACCCGAGTAAATTTTTCGCGGGCGAAGAAGACTCAATTGAAGCGGCGCCAGAAAAAGCCAGCGGCTACGCCACCGATCGTGGCCGTTTGGTCGAATACACCTTAACTGGAGACGTGGTGCGAATCTACAAAGATGAGAAACGCCTCAATGCCCCATGGGGCGTAGCCATTGCGCCGCCATCGTTTGGCGCATTTGCAGGAGCGGTATTGGTGGCGAACTTTGGCGGCGCCGGTTTGATTGCCGCTTTCAACGGCAGCACCGGCGACTTTGTGGGTTTTTTACGCAACCGTGACAACACTTTTGTGGCTATCGCAGGCGTCTGGAGTTTGCAGTTCGGCAACGGCGTGAGCCTGGGTGACAGCGACGCTTTGTACTTTGGCGCCGGGCCTGAAGGTGACGCACCCGCAGGGCTGTTTGGCTCACTGCGCTACGCCCCTGCCTAAGTCGCGCTAAACCACGCCGAACACGCTTCAACCCAAATCAATCAACCCGCCAAAATCACCTTTATGAAAATGCCTTTCCGACTACTTCCCATTTGTTCAGCCCTGGTGCTGATCAGTGCTGCCGGTGCTGCTACCGCTCAAACCAGCGCGGATCAATTGCTGCAGCGCATGGAAGCCATGGCTGCTGAAGTGCAAAGCCTGCGAGCTGAAGTAACGCAGCTTAAAGCAGCGCAAAGTCAAACCGAAGCCACCGCGCAAAAAGCGTCAGTTACCGCGTCAGCTGCAGCAGCCGAGGTTGCCACCGTAGCCGGCAGCGGCCTGAAAATGTCCTCGAACACCGTGCTCAGCGGGTACGGCGAGATCAATTACAACCGGCCGACCAAGAGCAGTAAAGACGCGCAACTTGATGTGCGCCGCGTCGTTTTGGGTGTTCAGCACCGATTCAACGAAAACACCAAATTTGTTGGTGAATTTGAATGGGAGCATGCGGTAGTGTCGGCTACTGACCGCGGTGAAACTGCCATTGAACAGGCCTATATCGAGCACCAGTTGACGCCAAATCTCGCGCTCAGAGGAGGCCTATTTTTAATTCCGTCAGGTCTGCTCAATGAAAACCACGAGCCGTCAGCGTTTTACGGGGTGGAGCGGAACTTTATTGAAACGGCCATTATTCCAAGTACTTGGCGTGAAGTGGGTGTGATGGCCGTTGGGACGCTTGCCAACGGAATCACGTGGAACGCGGGTGTAGCCAGCGGTTTTGATTTGGGTAAGTGGGACTCGCAAGCCGCTGAGGGCAAAGAATCCCCGCTTGCCAGTGTTCACCAGGAGGGGCAATTTGCCCGTGCCAAAAATCTGAGCGTGTTTGGTGCGCTTAACTGGCGGGGTGTTCCCGGTCTAACGCTAGGCGCTAGTGTGTTTAGCGGCGGTGCAGGCCACAGCCAATTAATTAATGCGAAGCCACGCGTTACAGTTTACGACCTGCACGCCCGCTGGACGCCTGGTAAGTGGGATTTGTCAGCGGTGTATGCCGCTGGCAGCATTTCTGACACGGCCAAGCTCAACGTTCCGTTCTCGGGAGACTCGACGCCAATCCCATCGAAATTTGACGGATACTACGTGCAGGCCGCATACCAGTTGTGGTCCAAGGGAGACTATAGATTTTCTCCTTTTGCTCGATACGAACGGTTTAACACCGCTAAGGCTTACGCAGGATTCCCGATCGGTTTGGGTCGACCTGCCGATCCGTACGAGCGGGTGATGACGCTGGGTGGCAACTTTGTGTTGGCGCCCGGTGTAGTGGTCAAGGCCGATTACCAGTCGTTCAGCGTGAATAAAAACGCCAATCGCTTTAATGTTGGTCTTGGATACTCGTTTTGATGCGCCATGCAGCGTTAACCTTTGCCGCGACTGCTCTCGCTGCGGTCAGCAGCAATGCATTTGCGGTTGATTATTTGACGGTGCAGCAAGCACAAGCCCAAATGTTCCCGCTGGCGGTGCAATGGGCTGAAAAGTCAGCCGTCTTGAGCGCTGAACAGTTGGTTTCTGTAGCCAAGCTGGGCAAGGTGCCAGCCCGCAGCGCCAACTGGAAACTGCTACACGCACTGGATGGTAACGGCAAATCGATGGGATCGGTAGTGGTTGACCAAGTCGTGGGAAAGTATGAGCTGATTACTTACGCGGTTGCGGTTGACACCAATGGCAGCATTCGCGGCGTCGAGATCCTGAGTTACCGCGAAAGCCACGGCTCGGAGATACGACTGCCCGCCTGGCGCAAACAGTTTTTGGGTAAAACAGCGGCGGCAGCACTCAAGGTGGGTGAGGATATCGCGCTGATCAGCGGCGCTACTTTGTCGTGCGAACACCTGACAGACGGCGTCAGGCGCATAGTGGCGGTGCTGTCGGTACTTCGCGATGCTGGATCACTTCCTGCATAGCGAGGCTGTGCGATCGACTACTGCTCATAGGCGCGCGCGCCCGTGGCTGGGCACACTCGTGGAGGTGGCAGCGCTGCAAACTGAGTCGGGTGAAGTGTCCCAGCACACCGCGCAGGCAATTGAAAACGCCTTTGCCGTCATTGCTCACGTGCATACCACCATGAGCCATCAGTCGGCTTGCAGCGAGTTGTCGGTGTTCAACGCCCTCAAAGCTGGTTTGTGGATGCCGGTCAGTTCAGCTTTTTCGGAAGTGCTGGCTTTCTCGCTGCAGCTGAGCCAATTATCTGCAGGCGTTTTTGATGTTTGCTGCACCGGCGGCGACTGGCGCTCGCTAGTGCTGGATGCGGCGCAGCAGCGGATACGCAAACGCGCAGCGTTGTCGCTAGATCTGAGCGGCGTAGCCAAGGGTTATGCAGTCGACAGCGCAGTTCAAGCATTGCAAGCTGCAGGTGTACCCGGCGGCTGGGTTAACGCTGGCGGCGACTTGCGGGTGTTCGGTGCAGCCAGTCAGCCGCTTTTGGTGCGCTCAGCGCGCGAACCTTCGACGCTTCACCACTGCACGGTGCTGCAGGACCGTTCAGCTGCCACATCGGCGCACTGCTTGCCTAACAAGCCCCTGCTGCGTCATGGCAGCACACGGGCGCGGGTGTGTGGTCCAGCAAGCTGGACTATCAGCGCGCCTACTTGCATGGCCGCCGACGCGTTGACTAAAGTGCTGGCGGCCAGTGGCGATTCCAGCCACCGAATTTTTTCAGACTACGCAGCCCAAGCGTGGATTTTTGACTGACACTGCCCGACATGCCCGACATGCCCGACATGCCCGACATGCCCGACATGCCTGACATGCCCGACCGCCACCGCTCCGCCCGTAGCAGAGCGTCGCCTGCCCCTTCGCGCGAGCCAACTCACGCCATAAAACATCACCGATGGATAAGTGCGCCAACACGTTTGCCGACGTGGCAACGCTGGAGCATCTACGGCAGCACAGCGCTGCTGACAGCAACCGGACTGGCGTGGCTTGCGCTGTACGCGATGGCGCCAGATCTGCAAGATGTTCTCCCGGGCGTGTCGGTATTTCCGTGGCAGGCTAGCAAACAGTGGTCAATGCGCCTGCATGCAATTGGGGCGCTGATCAGTTGCGTTGCTGTGGGTAGTTTGCTGCCGCTGCACGTGAGTGGCGCGTGGCGTCGGGGATTCAACCGCAATAGCGGAGCAGGGGGGCTGTTTACATTCGCCTTGCTTACCCTTACCGGCTATGCACTCTGGTACGCCCCAGAAGGCAGCATACGCCAGTGGTCGGCGTGGATGCATTGGGGCTTTGGCTGTGTGGTGCCGTTTGGGCTGTGGCTGCACATTCAGCTAGGGCGCAAACAACGCGAGCTGTAGGGGTCATCAAGCGATAGTCAAGTTGCAGGTTAGCCAGCGCCCAACGCCAAGGCCACCCGATAGGTGACAAACGACGCCATGTAAGCAAGCCCAAACAAATAGCTGGCCATGATGATCGGCATTTTCCAGCCGCCAGTTTCACGTTTGACTGTAGCCAGTGTTGACAGGCACTGCGGGGCAAACACATACCAGGCCAGCAACGACAGGGCGGTTGCCAGGCTCCAGTTTTGGGCGATCAGCGGGCTGAGAGCCTGCGCTGTATCTGCGCCGGTGCTAGAGAGCGCATACACCGTGCCCAGCGAACTGACGGCTACTTCACGCGCAGCCAATCCGGGCACCAGCGCGATGCTGATCTGCCAATTAAAACCAATCGGCTCAAACACGACGGCCAGCGCCTTGCCGAGCGTTCCGGCCAAGCTGTATTCGATGGCTGGGCGGGTAGCGCCAGCGGGTGCGCCTGGAAAGCTGGCCAAAAACCACAGCGCTATCGTCAGCACCATGATCACGCCGCCTACCCGCTTCATGAAAATGGCGATGCGCTGCCACAAGCCAATCGCCACGTTACGGATATTCGGCAAGTGGTAGTTGGGCAACTCCATCATCAGCGTGCGTATTTGCCCTCTTGCGGTCAAGCGCTTGAGCACCCAGGCCACCGCCAGCGATCCGGCAATGCCCGACACGTAAAGCGCAAACAGCACCACGCCCTGCAGTTCCAGCCAGCCGCCCCAGCCAATGCTGCGCTGGGGAATAAATGCGCCAATCAGCAGCGCATACACCGGTAAGCGCGCCGAGCAGGTCATCAGCGGCGCGATCATGATGGTGACCAGCCTGTCACGCGGGTTGGCAATGCTGCGGGTCGCCATGATGCCTGGAATCGCGCAGGCGAAGCTCGACAACAGCGGAATGAAGGAGCGGCCCGACAAGCCCACGCCGCCCATGATGCGGTCAAGCAAAAAAGCCGCGCGCGGCAGGTAGCCAGACTCTTCCAGCACCAGAATAAAAAAGAACAAAATCACGATTTGCGGCAAAAACACCAGCACGCCGCCCGCGCCAGCTATCACGCCATCCACCACCAGACTTTTCAGCCAGCCGTCGCCCAACAAATTGCCGACCGCGGTGCCCAGCCAGGCGGCGCTGGCTTTAATCGCGTCCATCGGCACAGCCGACCAGCTGAAAACGGCCTGAAAAATCAAAAACAAAACCAGCGCCAGCAACACGGGGCCAAAAACCGGGTGCAGCACAAAGCGGTCAATCCGGTCGCTGATCAAGTGCGGCATCAAGCTGTCCAGGCCCAGGCGCTGCAGCATGCCCTGCACCGTTGCGTGATCGCCTTGCGTGGCTGATTCACCGGCAGGCGTTGGCTGGTCAATCGAGCTGTTTTGCGCGGCGCGTTGCCCGCCCTGTCCGCCTGGTGCGCCTAGCCCGCTTTGCCTGTTTTGCCCGTTTTGCCCGTTTTGCCACAGGCTGGCGGTGTCAAACAAGGCGCGTAATTGCGCATCGCCGCCGCCTTGCGTGCCTACCGTTACTACCACCGGCAAGCTCAGTTCAAGCGACAGCGCTTGCGCATCCACATTCAGCCCTCGCGCTTTGGCCAGGTCTTGCATATTGACTGCCACCACGCAGGGCACGCCCAGTCTCTTAACCGACAGCACCAGGCGCAGGCTGCGGCGCAAATTGGTGGCGTCCACCACGCAAACAATTAGGTCAGGACGCTTTTCACCGGCAGCGCGGCCATACAGCACGTCCAGCGTGATGCGCTCGTCTGGCGAACGGGGCGACAAGCTATAGGTGCCCGGCAAGTCCAGCACACGCAGCGCTTTGCCAGCAGGCGTGGTCAGCTTGCCTTCTTTGCGCTCAACGGTCACGCCAGCGTAGTTGGCCACCTTTTGGCGGCTGCCCGTCAGCAAATTGAATAGCGCAGTTTTCCCGCAATTCGGGTTGCCTACCAGCGCCAGCAGTGGGGTGTTGTCATAAAAATGAATCACCGACGCCTTCATACCGGCACAACCTGCACGCAAGCTGCTTCAACCTGCCGCAGCGCGAAGGTTGACAGGCCGACCCGGACTACCAAAGGGTCCCCACCGGGCATGCCGCGCACCATGACGGCGACGTGCTCGCCGGGTAGGAATCCGATATCTTCAAGTTGCGTTTGCCAGCCCTTCATCGTTTGAGGCGCATTCAATCCAACAATGGTGAAAAGCTGACCCAAATCAGCGTCTGCCAAAGTTAGGGCCAGGGTATTCAATTCGTTGGGAGTTCGATGGCTGGCTGTCACGTCCAGAATGATAATCGAGAATCATTCTCAGATACGCCGCCGCGCACGCTTTATTTGCAGCAACCGTGCAACCCGCGTGAATAGGAGCTTTGTAACCGGTTTTAAGCAATTTCGGCTGAGCGATTTACTCAATTGGATGTACCGGTTGCACGGTGGCTAACGGCCCGAGATAAATATCCTGACCGGTCCGTTCAGTTCAATTCGCTTCAAGCTTGCATGATGCAGCTTACAGAAGCATTCGGGTTGTAGGCTCAGGTCTCGACCGTAGCCACCTGAATGAATTTCAAGCTGCAGGTGGGCACATCCGACGTATCTTCATGTTGCGCGTGTTCCCACCCGAATAACTTTCAGGCTGCAGTTGTGCCCACCTGCAACACCAGCTTGCCAAAGTTTTCACCGTTGAACAGCTTCAGCAGCGTTGCCGGGAAGTTCTCGATGCCTTGCACCACGTCTTCTTTGCTTTTCATTTTTCCGGCTTTCAGGTAGCCCG
>JANMWH010000061.1:0-2551 GCA_031393945.1 Polaromonas sp.
TGGCAGCGCCAACTTGAAAGTGCAAACCCGTCAAATGGAAAACATTGCCAAGCTGATCAGCACCGCCAACAGTCCAAAAATGGGCTTCCTGGAGCCAGCTGCTTACGAGCGTACCGTGAAGGTGTTGATGGCCGGCGGCAGCGCCCCCGTGATCAAAAAAGATCCGGGCAAAGCCGCCTGGACGCACGCTGTGTGGGATGCTGCGCAGAAATAACCTGTCGCACCGCTGATTAAACTAAGGGCGCATCTGCAGGGATGTGCCCTTTTTTTCGCTCTCACAACCTTCTAAATGCTGACTTCAATGCCTGAGACCACCACGCCAGACGCTGCCAAAGGCCAAATTCGCCAAGCCAACGAATTGCTGATTCTGGAGGCTGCTGAAAAGGTATTTGCCCGTGCCGGTTTTGGTGGCGCGACCATGGCGGCTATTGCGGAGGCAAGCGGCTTGCCCAAGGCCAATTTGCACTATTACTTTGGCAGCAAAGAAGTGCTGTACCGCAACGTGTTGGCGCAGATTTTGAGCGACTGGCTTGAGCCGACAAGTTGCATCACTATGGATGCTGAGCCGCGCGTTGCCATTGAGCAATACATTCGCGCCAAGATGGCGTTGGCCAAACTGCGGCCTGATGGCTCCAAGGTATTTGCCAACGAACTGCTGCACGGCGCGCCAGTGGTTAAGGCGCTGTTAGAAACTGATTTGCGCGACTTGGTGCTGAACAAAGCCGCCGTGATTCAAAGCTGGGTAAGCGATGGGCGCATGGCGAACGTGAATGGCACGCATTTGTTTTTCACGATCTGGGCCGCCACGCAAACCTATGCAGATTTTGATGTGCAAGTCAGTGCGGTGCTGGGTCGCAGCAAGCTGACTGCACGTGATCATGCCGAGGCGACTGAGCATGTGGTGTCGTTAATTTTGCGGGGTTGTGGACTTTAAGCTTAATGTTGTAAAACCAACGGTAACCGTTTAATATGCAACGTATGTTAAATCGATCAAGTCTTCAAAGAATCCAGAAACTAATGCGCCAGTTTCCTGCGCTGGCTCTTTTGGGCCCGCGCCAAGTAGGCAAGACCACGCTGTCTCGCAGCATTGCGAAAGAATTGAACGGGGTGTATTTTGATCTGGAGCGCCCCTCTGATCGGCTTAAATTAAGTGACCCTGAGCTGGTGCTGGGTGCTTTGGCAAACCGGCTGGTGGTGCTCGATGAAGTGCAGCGTACACCAGGCTTGTTTGAGGTCTTGCGGCCGCTGATTGACGAGCAACGTACGCCTGGCCGGTTTTTGCTGCTGGGCTCAGCGTCACCCGATTTGCTTCATCAAGCTTCTGAGTCGCTCGCAGGCCGGATGGGTATCGTTGAGCTGGCACCCTTTAGTGTTTCAGAGCTGGGCATTGACTTTGATACGTTGCCTAAATATTTGCTACGAGGTGGTTTTCCGCAAAGCTGGCTGGCTGCTACGGATGACGATTCATTCGAGTGGCGCGATGCTTTTGTACGCAGTTTTTTAGAGCGCGACATGCCGCAATTCGGGTTTCGCTTTCCGGCTGCAACATTGCAGCGCTTTTGGACCATGCTGGCGCATTGGCATGGCCAGCTATGGAATGCTTCGCGCCTGGCGCAAAGTATGGGGGTCTCTGCCCCTGCTATTGGCCGATATCTCGATGCGCTTGAAGGTGCTTTCATGTTGCGCAGCTTGCAGCCAATGGAAGCCAACGTGATGAAGCGCCTGGTCAAATCTCCCAAGGTGTATGTGCGAGACAGCGGCCTGCTGCTGGCTTTGCTAGACGTTCGCAGCTTGACTCAATTGGCCGGGCACCCGGTGGCAGGCGCATTGTGGGAGGGCGTCGTGATTGAGCAATTGATCGGAGCCAAACCACCCACCGTACAGGCCAATTTTTACCGCACAGCCCGCGGCGCAGAGGTCGATTTGGTGTTGCACAGCAGTCGTGTACGTGTGGCCATTGAATGCAAGTTCTCCAGCACGCCCAAGCCAGCGCGTGGTTTTCACGAGGCAATGTCTGACTTGCAAGCGGACAAAGGCTTTGTGATTGCGCCGGTCAGGCAGGCTTTTGATTTGTCTGCCAACGTGCGCGTATTGCCAATCAATGACTTGTCGGCTGTTTGGGAGGCCTTGGCATAGTAAGGATCGTGGTCTAAATCATCCAAGAAGTCTGAGCAGGCCGCCCCGGCAACTTCAAGCTACTTGTAGCAGGCTGGCATTCAGCCAACAACTTGCCGCGTTTAAATACTTTAAGCCGCGTTGCCCGCAAACGAATCGCCTCAATTACATCACGCGCTTGCAGCAGCACAAAGTCAGCGTTGCAGCCCGCTTCAATTCCGTAACCTTCCAGCTGCATGATTTTGGCTGCGTTGGTGGTGACTGCTTTAAAGCACTGGCGCATGGCTGCCTGACTCGTCATTTGCCCAACGTGCAGACCCATGTGCGCAACTTCGAGCATGTCGCCGCTGCCCAGGCTGTACCACGGGTCCATTGCGCAATCTTGCCCAAATGCCACGTTCACGCCGTGCGCCAGCAGCTCGGGCACGCGGGTCAT
>JANMWH010000125.1:0-2585 GCA_031393945.1 Polaromonas sp.
TGCACCGGGTGCGTTGTGGTTGCGCGGTGGGTTCCCTGACGCTTACCTGGCCAGAAGCGATGCGGCCAGTATGCGGTGGCGCTCGCAATTTATCACCACGTATCTGGAGCGTGACATTCCGCTGCTTGGACCCCGAATTCCTGCTCAAACACTGCGTCGGCTGTGGACCATGTTGGCTTATGAACAAGCACAGATGTTGAATGCGGCACGTTTGGCTGCGTCAATGGGTGTGAGTGGTCAAACCATTGCGCGCTACGTTGACCTGCTATGTGACCTTCTTTTGCTCCGCCGGTTGCAACCCTGGGCGCGGCAGTCAAGCAAGCGGCTCGTCAAGACCCCCAAAATTTATGTGCGCGACAGTGGTCTGGTGCATGCCTTGCTTGGTCTGACGACTGCAGCCGATCTGTTGTCTCACCCCGTAGTGGGCGGCAGCTGGGAAGGCTGGGTGATTGAAAACCTGCTGGCCTGCGCACCAGCGAATGCGCGTGCCAGTTTTTATCGCACGGTCGCGGGTGCCGAGATTGATTTGCTTTTGGAGCTGCCGGGGAACCAGTTGTGGGCGGTCGAGATAAAACGCTCCAGCGCGCCAACTATAAGCAAGGGATTTCACTTGGGCTGCGCTGACGTTAACGTGACCCGTGCAATAGTTGTCAGCAGTGCAAACGCCGTGTTTCCGATGGCGGGCGGAGTTGAGCATGTCCCGCTGCTGGCCTTGTTGCAGGAGCTGTTGGCATTAAAGCAGTTACAGCTTCAAAGCTAAGCGCCCCGACTCAGATTCAAGGTCGGGCTTCCGGCGACACCCCCAACGCCACCAAAAACCGCGCCACCATGTTGTAGGTGGCAATCGCCGCAGTCAACTCCACAATTTGCGTGGTGTCAAAGTGTTGTTTGAGCTGCGCGAACACCTCGTCACTGACTTTAACGTCCAGCGTCATTTGCGCTGCGTATTGAATCACTATGCTTTCAATAGCTGCTAGCGCCTGATTTGATTGGGCTACAGTCGTATTCGACTTGTAAATGAGGCAAACTTGCTGCAATGCATCCAGCTCAGCCTGTGTGCCGCCTGCTTTTAAAAAATCTGGCGCATGGTGGTGGTATTCATAGGCGGCTCCGGTTAATAGCGCCACTGTGCAGATGCCGAGTTCGCGCAGTTTCCAGCTGGTCGGCAGGTCGGTGCGCACGGCTTTTAAATACACGTTCCAGCCGCGCGCCAGTGGTTCGCTCCAGAGCAGGGCTTTGTCGAGGTTGATGAACTCGCCGCCCCGGCGTTTCAAAATGGCTTGTACCAAGTCATCGGGTTGAGGTTTAAGTACCGGGGTCCAGTCAGGAATGCGCATGCAGTGCTCACTTTCAAAAAAACATAGCGTAGCGCGATAATCTGGCAATGATGCAACTGAAGCGGGTCAAATTCACCAAAATGCAAGGCGCGGGCAACGACTTTGTTGTGCTGGACGAGACGCGCGGCTTGCTGGGCTTGAATGCTGCGCAGTACCGGTTTTTAGCCGACCGGCATTTTGGCGTGGGGGCCGATCAGATTTTGTCGGTTCGGCCCGCGCCTTCGCCTGCGGTGGACTTTGAGTACGTGATTCACAACGCCGATGGCGGTGAGGTAGAACACTGCGGCAACGGTGCGCGCTGCTTTGTACGATTTGCGCGTGAGCGCGGTTTGACCGACAAGGCGACTCTGAAAGTACAAACCATGAACCGCGTGCTCACGCTCGCGATGCAAAGCGACGGCCGGGTCACGGTTGACATGGGCGCGCCGGTGTTTGACTTGGCCCGCATTCCGTTTGATGCGACTGGATTGACGCCTGAAAACGCCAATTCATGGCAAAAATGGCCGTTAAATATGGCTGCAGCCCAATTAATACAGGCGCAAGCAGCTCCTGTATTGATAGCAGTTAGTGTGGCCGTCCTGTCCATGGGCAACCCGCATGCGGTGCAGGTAGTAAGCGACGTGGACGCAGCGCCGGTGCTGCAGTTGGGCCCGCTGATCGAAAGCCACGCGCGCTTTGCCAAACGGGTTAACGCTGGGTTTATGCAAATCGTCAGCCGCAGTGAAATCAAACTTCGGGTGTACGAACGTGGGGCGGGTGAGACGCTGGCCTGCGGCACGGGCGCGTGCGCGGCCGTGGTGGCGGGCATGAGGCTCGGGCTGCTTGACTCGCCAGTTAACGTGCAAACGCGCGGCGGGCTGCTCACGGTTGAATGGTCTGGCGCTTTGACTGCACCGGTACTGCTGACCGGGCCAGCCACGACGGTGTTTGAGTCTGAAATCGATGTTCCAGAAAACGTTTTGTAAGCCCACAAAAATTCGCGACAATCCAGCCATGAACCCAACAGACAACACCCCCATCACCGAAGACGACATTGCTAACTTTCTGGCCAACACGCCAGACTTTTTTGAGCGCCACGCCGAGCTGCTGGCCACGGTGCAATTGTCCAGCGGCCACGGTAGCCGCGCAGTGAGTTTGCAAGAGCGCCAAGCCGGCCTGCTGCGCGACAAAATCAAGGGGCTTGAGGGAAAAATTGTCGACATGATTCGCCACGGCAACGAAAACGTGGCCATTGCCGACAAACTGCAA
>JANMWH010000178.1:0-5936 GCA_031393945.1 Polaromonas sp.
CCCTGAAGCGCGCAAAAAGTTTTGGCTGGACCGCAAGAAAACCGCCGCCATTTCGCGCCACACCAACGCCTTCAAAATCAATGAAGACGTGGTCATCCCGCTACCGCGCATGGCCGAGTACACCGACGGCATTGAACGCATAAACATCGAGCTGAGCCTGGCCAACAAAATCAAGCTGTGCGATGCGCTGGAGGCGTTTTTAAGTAAGGGCAACTTGCCGCTGGGCAAGGCCGAAGACGCCAGCGATGTGCCTTCGCCAGAGATGCTGGAGGGCCGTGTATCGCAAGCTTTGGCACTGGTGGCTAAGACGCGTGCGCTGTGGGCTGGCTGGTTGCAAAACGTCGACACGTTGTTTGACAAGTTGCAAGACCATTCGCTTCGCGCCAGTTGGAAAATGCAGCTCAAAGCGCCGCTCCAGGCCATTTTCACGGGCGGGGCGTTTTTGCCGATTTTCACCGAGTGCTTGGCGATTCACAAACGTGTGCTCAAAGGCCGAGTCTGGGCTGCGTTGCACATGCACGCGGGCGACGGCAATGTGCACACCAACCTGCCCGTGAACAGCGACGACTACGAGATGCTGCAAACCGCACGCCACGCGGTCGAACGCATCATGGTGCTGGCGCGGTCACTTGACGGCGTGATTTCTGGCGAGCACGGCATTGGTATCACCAAGTTGGAGTTTTTGACCGATGCGGAGCTGAAACCGTTTGCCGATTACAAAGCAAAAGTAGATCCTGAAGGGCGTTTTAACAAGGGCAAGTTGCTACGAAATAAGGAGCTGCTTGCGCCTATATCTATTGGGCTAGAGGCCAAAAACACTCTTAAAAATTCTCCTAATGAGCCTCTTTTGGCTGATTTGACGAACGCCTACACACCCAGCTTCGGTTTGATGGGCCACGAATCCCTCATCATGCAGCAGTCAGACATTGGCGCGATTGCCGATTCAGTCAAAGACTGCCTGCGCTGCGGCAAATGCAAGCCGGTCTGCGCCACACATGTGCCGCGTGCCAATTTGCTGTACAGCCCGCGCAACAAGATTTTGGCAACGTCGCTGTTGGTTGAAGCGTTTTTATACGAAGAGCAAACCCGGCGCGGCGTGTCTATCAAGCACTGGCAAGAGTTTGAAGATGTGGCTGACCACTGCACCGTGTGCCACAAGTGCTTGAGCCCCTGCCCGGTTGATATTGACTTTGGCGAAGTCTCTATGAACATGCGCAACCTGCTGCGCAAAATGGGGCAAAAAACCTTCCGCCCCGGTAACGCGGCGGCGATGGTGTTTTTGAATGCGACGAATCCGCAAACCATCAAGTTCATGCGCAGCGCAATGGTGGGCGTGGGCTTTAAAGTGCAGCGCCTGGCCAATGATTTGCTCAAACGCGTGGCCCGCAAGCAAACGGCGAAACCGCCGTCCACGCTGGGAAAAGCGCCTGTCAAAGAGCAGGTGATCCACTTCATCAACAAGAAAATGCCGGGTGGCCTGCCCAAGAAAACCGCACGCGCATTGCTGGATATTGAAGACAAAGACTACGTGCCCATCATTCGCAACCCGAAGGCCACCACGGCTGAGACTGAGGCGGTGTTTTACTTCCCTGGTTGTGGTTCTGAGCGTTTGTTCAGCCAGGTCGGTTTGGCCACACAGGCCATGCTATGGCATGCAGGCGTTCAAACCGTGTTGCCACCGGGCTATTTGTGCTGCGGTTACCCGCAAAAAGGAAGCGGCCAGTTTGACAAAGCCGACAAGATCATCACCGATAACCGGGTGCTGTTTCACCGTGTGGCCAACACGCTGAATTACCTTGACATTAAAACCGTGGTGGTGAGCTGCGGCACCTGCTACGACCAGTTGCAGGGCTATGAATTTGACAAAATTTTCCCCGGCAGCCGCATCATTGATATTCACGAGTATTTGCTTGAAAAGGGCGTCACGCTGCGACCGGAGAATGGCGATGGGAATGGCTACCTATTCCACGATCCATGCCACAGCCCCATGAAGCTGCAAGAGCCGATGAAAACCGTGAAAGCGCTGCTGGGCGACAACGTGCTGAAAAACGAGCGCTGCTGTGGTGAGTCCGGCACGCTGGGCGTGTCGCGTCCTGACATTTCAACCCAGGTGCGCTTTAGAAAAGAAGAAGAGCTGCAAAAAGGTGAGGCCGCTTTAAGGGCATCGGGTTCAGTCTCTGAAAAACAAAACGTCAAAATTCTGACCAGCTGCCCAAGCTGCCTGCAAGGCTTGTCTCGCTACCAGGACGACATGAAGAACGGTTTGCTGGAAGCTGACTACATCGTGGTTGAAATGGCCAATCAAATCTTGGGTAAAGACTGGTTGCAGACGTATGTGGACTCTGCCAACCACGGCGGCATTGAGCGCGTTTTAGTGTGATTGTGGGTGCGAAAGTCGACGGCTGCCCGCTATGCGAAACCGATGGCGGGCTGCTGGTGTTCAAAAACGACCAGTTGCGCGTCGTTCGCGCGGTTGAAGCGGGTTTTCCGGCTTTCTACCGGGTGGTGTGGAACGCGCATGTGGCAGAGTTCTCAAGCTTGGCGCTGAACGAACGCAATGTCTGCATGAACGCGGTAGCAGCAGTTGAGCAAGTCTTGCGTGAGCAATTGCGGCCCGCCAAAATCAACCTGGCTGCGTTGGGCAACATGGTGCCGCACCTGCATTGGCATGTAGTTGCCCGGTTTGATTGGGACTCGCATTTCCCGGCGTCGGTGTGGTCAACCGCGCAGCGGCCTGAAAACGTTGAAAAGTTAGCGCAAATTCTCGAGAAGTGCGCCTCCGTCAATCGTGCCATCGCGCATGCACTGGCGTCTTGATGAAGACCTTCCTGAGCTGAACTGAAAGCACTTTCCAATGAGCATTCCATCTTCACAGGCTCCAACGCCCACCGCGTTCACCGTGCACAGCAAGTCCCGTGTGCTGGAAGTGTGCTTTTCAGACGGCGCAGCTTTCAAAATCCCGTTTGAATTGATGCGCGTGTATTCACCGTCTGCGGAGGTCAAGGGACACGGGCCCGGCCAGGAAGTGCTGCAAATAGGCAAGCAACATGTCACGGTGGTTGCACTCTCGCCAGTGGGAAATTACGCAGTCAAACCCGTCTTCAGCGATGGCCACGACACCGGCTTGTTCACCTGGGAGTACCTGTACCAGTTGGGCGAGCAGCAAACACAGCTATGGAACGATTATTTGCACCGGCTGAAAGCGGCCACCACGCACACAGGCCGCTAAGCCTATGCGGCAAACGACAAAGGCAAGCCCGTTTTGGGCAAGTCATAAAGTTACAAATAGTCTATTTGTGACAAAAATATCATTTTCAGCGAAAGTTAAAGATGTATCTTTAAGAGTGTTTAGTTACATATACAGATTTAGAGAAATATGTGAATGTTGCAGCTCAAATCAATTGCAATTTATCTACTGTCAAATTGTCAGGTCTTGCAATAGTTTCAAGTCTCATACGCGCATGTGGAGGCGGCGGCTCAGGTGCAACCGAACCTGATGCTGCCGCTGCTGACGCCGCCACCACACCAGCAGCATCACCCAGCCGTGCTCCTGCAGCCTGCGCAGCGGCGTCGTCGGTTAGTTGCAGTGTGAATGGTAATTCATCAGCCAAAGACATAACGAGTCTTACCACCGGATCAGCAACATTTGGAGATCACCATGCGCGATGAATTGCAACCGCTGACCGAAGATCAGCATGCCACTGACGTAAACATTACCGAGCAACCTCGTGCCGCTCCCAAATCGATCACCAGCATTGCAGCCGTAATTGCGCCAGCTCTTGCCCTGGTGGCTTGCGGTGGTGGCAAGGACAAGGAGGAGGACGGGTCTCCGTCGGCCGGACCGGCAGCACCGCCGTCGCCGCCGCTCGTCCCTCCCACGGGCGTTCAGGCCGCAAGATTCCTTGCCCAGTCGACCATGGGTGCGACCAAAGCAGAGATCAGCGCCGTTCAGGCCAGTGGCTATGACAACTGGATCAGTGCGCAGTTTGCCATGCCACGAGAGATCAAGTTGTACGACTGGATGTTTTCTAAGGGATTTGGCGTCCCAGCAAACGTAACCGGAGGCGATGGCTTTAACCCTGGCGTCTGGCGTCAGGTGATGACGGGAAACGACCAACTTCGCCAGCGCGTCGGTATTGCCTTGCTCGATTTCCTGGTGGTGTCGGCGAACGGCTTGACGCAGACGCGTTTTCCACATTTTGCCGCTGCCGCCTATCTCGACCTCCTGTGGGACAACGCGTTCGGCAATTATCGCGACCTTATAGGAAAAATCTCGACCAACACCACAATGGCTGTGTTTCTCACGTTCTTGAACAGCAAGAAGGCCGACCTGAAAACGGGGTCGCAACCTGACGAAAACTATGCGCGTGAGTTGATGCAGCTCTTCACGATAGGCCTTGTTAAGCTGAACGTCGACGGCACTGTGCAGACCGCAAACGGCAAGCCGATCGAAACATACACGGCCGACGACGTGTCGGGACTTGCCCGCGTCTTTACCGGATTTCGCTACGACCCCTCCTACAGCAGTGAGTCGCCGGCTGGACATCTACGTCCGCTCGTCCAGGACGCGGCGTCACATGAACTCGGCGCCAAGACATTCTTGGGCACCACCATTCCGGCCGAGACAGACGGTCTTGCGAGTCTGAAGATCGCGCTCGACACGATCTTTGCCCACCCGAACGTCCCGCCGTTCGTTTCGAAGCAGCTGATCCAGCGGCTGGTGACCAGCAACCCTTCAGCGGCATATGTCGGACGCGTATCGGCCGTGTTTGCAAACAACGGCTCGGGTGTGCGCGGCGACCTCAAAGCCGTCATCCGCGCCATCCTGCTTGATACCGAAGCACGCAGCGACGCAGGGCTTACCACCCCCAGCTTCGGCAAGCTGCGCGCACCCGTTGTGCGCCTGACCAACTGGGCCCGCGCGTTCGGTGTCACGAGCGAGGGCGACAAATGGTTAATCGGCGACACAAGCAGCGCGTCCACCGGCCTCGGCCAGATGATCGGCCGTGCCCCGAGCGTGTTCAACTTTTTCAGGCCCGGTTACAAGCCGCCCAACACGTCGATCGCATCGTCGGGCCTCGTCGCGCCGGAGTTTCAGATCACTAACGAACCCAGCGTTATCGCTTATGTCAACTTCATGCAGGGCATGATCGCGGAAGGCGCCAATGACGCCAAGCCAAACTACACCTATATCCTGACGAAAGCGCCTGATTCACAGGCCTTGGTCGACGAACTCAACTTCTTACTTGCGGCGGGCCAGCTCAGTGCCGCAACCGTAGCGGTCATCAAGACGGCGGTCGACAGCATCACCCCGACTGCATTCCAGAGCTCACTCAACCGGGTTCGCCTGGCCATTCTGCTCGTGATGGCCGCGCCTGAATACATTACACAGAAATAAGAGGAACGATGATGAAGAATGATCAATCACGCCGCGCGTTCCTGCAGACGAGCGCGAAACTGGGTCTCGCTGGCGCTGCAGCACCGTTCGTCACGACGCTGGCCGCCATTGGTGAAGCCGCCGCTGCGGTCAGCACCGATTACAAGGCCATCGTGTGCTTGTTCATGTACGGGGGCAACGATCAGGACAATACGGTAACGCCGTACGATCAGGCAAGTTATAACATCTACGCGGGTCTTCGGCCGGCATTGGCGTATCAGCGCGCCTCCCTTGACGCGACCGTGCTGACGCCGACCACCCCGCTCGCGGGTGGGCGCCAATATGCACTGGCACCCGCACTGGCCCCTGTCCTGCCGCTGTTCGACGCGGGAAAGTTAGCGGTGATACTCAATGTCGGAACGTTATGCGAGCCGACGACGAAGGCGCAGATGAAGGCGCGCAGCGTCGCACTGCCGCCACAGCTGGGCTCGCACAATGATCAGCAAAGCTACTGGCAGTCATCCAGCCCTGAAGGAGCGGTGTCGGGCTGGGGCGGTCG
>JANMWH010000213.1:0-2124 GCA_031393945.1 Polaromonas sp.
TGTTAATACAGGCTTGCTTTTCAATTCTTTAAGTTCATCTCTTAGCGTTTTACATTTGAGTGCTTGCGCATCCAGGTCAGACGCATTCGCGAGGTACCTCGCTGATGAATCGCAGCGCGCTTCGTACTTCGCTTTGAGCGATGCCAAATTTTCATTACCGGCGGCACTTGGCGTTTTTGTACCGACAGCAAGAAACAGCCGGTCGCGCTCTTCTTTGCATGAGCTGTCAAGCCGCTGTAAATTAGAGCCAGGCGCCCCCGTGTTCTCTTTGTCTTTGGAGGCACCGGCAGTGCTAGATGGTTTAGAGGCAGAAGCAGCGGCTTTTGCAGGCAACTGAATCGCCGTGGCGGTTTGACCACCTGTGCAGGGCTGGTCACTGAACGTGACCTTTCCATCAGCACCCGTGCATTTTGTAACGCCGGCAAGTGCCACGAGCGGGGCGAAAACCGCAGCAACCACAAGCGAACTGAAAGTTAAGTGTTTAATTACCAAAGCTGACCCCGACCAAAGTTTAGTGTTGCGTGAAATACAAGCCGTCACGGCGGGCTGTCCCAGCAGTTGGCACGCTGGTCTGTGACTGCGACCCAATAGCGGGTTGACCCGCCCAGCATTAAGCCCTGCCCGCGCCTGCCAGCCATCGCCCAATCAACGCCACCATTGTTAAAGCCGCCTGCCATTCTGTAACCTTCGCCCAGCTCTTTTTCGCAACGGGCGTGGGCAACGTCCAGCGAGCTCAACAGTGCACCCATCACCGGAGCAGTGGCACCCAGGGTTGATGAAGCCCAGGCCCCCGCTGGTGCGTTTGTAGGCCGGGCGTCTTTGATGCTGTCAGCTGTTTTTATGCAAAGAACAGGCAACACCACGCGGCAGGAGGTGTCCCCTTGATACGGATTGCAGGCGTTTTGATAAGGTTTGTCAGTGGGCACCGGTTCGCTCTTGCAGTTCAAGTAAGCGGCGTCGGGCGAGTCGTCTGCACTGGGTGCACGGGCAGCAAACGTCAGGCCGTGGCCAGAGCCGACGGGGCGGGACGTTTGATTTGCAGCGGCCGCGGCAGCGGTCGTCATAGGCGACATTGACGTTGTCTGCGCCGCTTCGTACGTTGCGTTCACGTCGTTATTCGCTTTGGCCTCTGCTTTGGTGCGCTCTTTTTGTTTGTCGTCACTGTTTCTTTTAAGCCAGATCGGCACGACCAGCATGGCCACCAAAATCAACATTAACAGCACCCAGCGCGCCATTAAAAATGCGCCTAGCTGCGCCCTCTTTCGACTAACCATGTTCTTCCGCCTATCAGGTAACGGGTTGCTTGTCACCTTGCTGCTCGGGCAAAGTGGCCTTCCAAAGATGCTTTTTTAAATGCACCAACAGCAGAGACACTGTTGCGGGAGTTATACCTGAAATACGCGACGCTAAGCCCAGTGTTTCGGGCCGGTGCTTGGCTAGCGTTTGGCGGGCCTCAAAGCTCAAGGCTTGTACTTGCAGGTAGTCCAGCTCGGGCGGTAGTTTTAGGTTTTCGTAATGCGCTGCGCGTTCGACTTCTACTTTTTGCAGGTCAATGTAGCCTGCGTATTTGGCGGAGATTTCAATCTGCTCGATCACGCTCTTGTCGGCCGAGGCGGAAATGTTTGGTGTGCCGTACCTGCCGCCGTCCAGGCTCATCAGCCCGGCGTAGTTCACATCTGGCCGCCTCAGCAGGTCGGCCAGGTTGTATTCCCGCTCAATCGCTTTGCCCAGAACGCGGACGCTATCAGCCAATGGCAGATTGTTCGGGTTCACCCAAATGCTGCGCAGGCGCTGTGTTTCACGTGAAACAGCATCGCGCTTGCGGTTAAACGCGTCCCAGCGCGCGTCGTCTACCAAGCCCAGCTCCCTGCCCTTTTCAGTCAGGCGCATGTCGGCGTTGTCTTCGCGCAGCATCAAGCGGTATTCGGCCCGGCTGGTAAACATGCGGTACGGCTCAGTCACGCCCTTGGTGATCAGGTCATCGACCAATACACCCAGATACGCTTCGTCGCGCTTGGGCAGCCAGGCACCACCATGATCGTTGGGCAAGCCACCGAGTGCCCGGCATTGCAACGCAGCGTTGATGCCGGCAAACATGCCTTGGGCCGCTGCCTCTTCATAACC
>JANMWH010000254.1:0-2587 GCA_031393945.1 Polaromonas sp.
GGTCACGCGCGGGCCGGGCGCAACCAATGCATCGATTGGTGTGCATACGGCTTTTCAAGACTCCACGCCGATGGTGCTGCTGGTAGGCGACGTGGCCAGCGATTGCCGAGACCGCGAGGCATTCCAGGAAGTTGACTACCAGGCCTTTTTTGGCCCCAGTACCAAAGGCTTTGCCAAGCGGGTCGAGCGCATTGACGACGCCGACCGCATTCCTGAATACATCGCACGCGCCTTTGCCACCGCCATGAACGGCAGGCCGGGCCCAGTGGTGCTGGTGCTGCCTGAGGACATGTTGACCCGCATGACCGCCGCGCAGCCTTTGCCCAGAGTAGAAGCCGTACAAGCCTGGAGCGACCCCGGCGCGCTGCGCACGCTGCGTGAGATGCTATTAAAGTCAGAGCGCCCCTTTGTTATTGCAGGCGGCGGCGGCTGGACGCCGCAGGCCGCGCAGGCGTTGCAGCGTTTTGCCGAAAACTGGCGCTTGCCGGTGGGCAATGCTTTCAGATTTCAGGACACTTTCGACAACCATCACCCGCTGTATGCAGGCGACGTCGGCATTGGCCTGAACCCCAAACTGGCTGCACGCGTCAAGGCGGCGGATTTGATCATTGCCATCGGCCCGCGCTTGGGTGAAATGACGACCAACAACTACACGCTGCTGGAGGCGCCGAGGCCAAAGCAAAAGCTGGTGCATATCCACAGCAGTGCAGAAGAGCTTAATCGGGTGTATCAAGCTGACCTGGCGATTAATGCCACCATGAATGCCGCTTCACGCTCGCTTGAGGTGTTGACTGCGCCCATCAGCGTGCCGTGGGAGCAGTGGGCGCTTGAAGCCAATGCCGACTACCTGGCGAATCTGCAACCCAACCAATTGCCAGGCGACATCGACATGCCAGTCATCGTCAGCCTGCTGCAACAGCATTTACCGCCTGATTCAGTGCTGACCAATGGCGCGGGTAACTTTGCCAGTTGGATGCATCGTTTTTACAAGCACCACGGTTTGGTGAAAGGCCACAAAACCCAGCTTGCTCCGACAGTGGGTGCAATGGGCTATGGCGTACCGGCGGGCATTGCCGCAGCCATTACTACTGGGCGCGTGGTGTTGACGATGGCTGGTGACGGCGACTTTTTAATGAACGGCCAAGAGCTGGCCACCGCCGTGCAACACGGTGCCAAAACCATCATTGTGTTGCTGAACAACGGCATGTACGGCACGATTCGCATGCACCAGGAGCGCGAGTACCCAACGCACTCCAGCGGTTCATATTTGCAAAACCCCGACTTTGCTGCGCTGGCCCGCGCCTACGGCTATGCGGGCGTGCGAATTACCCGCACAGCCGAGTTTGAAGGCCAGCTGCTGGCAGCGCTTGCTCGCCCTGAAGGCACACTGATTGAAGTGATGCTGGACGAAGAAGTCATCACCACTCGAACCACCCTGTCTGCGATTACCCGCAATGCGTTGCAAAGCAAGTCCTAGCTTGCGCCAGCGTCGACAATTTTAAAAATTAATGCAAAGACTTTTTGATGATTGATGTTGTTGTTTTGTTCTTTTTACTCGGCCTGCTTGCGCGGTTGGTGAAAAGTGACTTGGCTTTGCCCGGGGTTCTGTACGAAACCCTTTCCATTTACCTGCTGCTCGCCATCGGCTTAAAGGGCGGGGTTGAGTTGTCAAAACAAAGCCTGAGCGCCGTTGTGCCGCAGATGCTTTTTTGCTTGACTCTGGGCTTGATGATCCCGGTGTTGCTCTACCCCCTGCTGCGTCGTTTGGTCGGGCTCAACGGGTTCGATGCGGCCTCAGTCGCAGCTCATTACGGCTCAGTAAGCGTGGTCACGTTTGCAGTAGCCAGTGCTTACCTGACACATCGCAACATCGAGTTCGAAGCGCACGCTGCGCTGTGGGTGGCGCTGCTGGAAGCACCAGGAATCGTTACCGGCATTGCCCTGGCGCGCTGGTTTGAAAAAAAGCAAGGCAACCCCAGCGGCACTAAAACTGGCTTTGCGTGGCGCGCTTTGGCGCATGACGTTTTCTTGGGCAAGTCGGTTTTTTTACTGGTCGGTGGGCTGGCAATTGGCACGTTCATGGGTGAGGCGGGCACCGCACCGATTTCACCGCTGTTCACGGTGCTCTTCAAAGGCGTGCTGGCGCTGTTTTTACTAGAGCTGGGGCTAGTTGCCGGGGGCAGGTTGGGCGAGCTCAAACGCTACGGGGTTAAATTGATAGCGTTTGCGTTAGTGGCACCCCTAGGCTTGGCCGTACTGGGAGCTCTTGGCGGCAAGGCGCTGGGGTTGAGCACTGGCGGCGTCGCCATCATGGCGGCGTTGGCCGCCAGCGCCAGCTACATTGCCGCGCCTACTGCCATGCGTATTGCCGTGCCGCAGGCCAATGCTGCGTTGTCAATCACGGCAGCTTTGGGCATTACTTTTCCATTTAACGTGCTGCTGGGCATACCGCTGTATTTGAAGCTGGCCCAATTCCTCGGTTGAGTCGGCCTGATGAATAGAGACATTAGAGACATGAACCATGCTTAAACATCAAAAAAAACTACTCGTCATCATTACCGAGGCCGTGCTGGAAAAGTCACTGATC
>JANMWH010000255.1:0-2155 GCA_031393945.1 Polaromonas sp.
GAGCTTCGTAATCGACAGGCCCGAGGTGTTGCTGGCCACAATCGCGCCTTCAGCAATGAACGGCGCTATCTTGTGATACAGGTCGGTCTTCCAGTCCATGCGCTCGGCAATCGCTTCGATGATCAGGTCGCACTCTTTGAGAACATCCATGTGTTCTTCGTAGTTCGCTTGCTGAATGAGTGCTGCGTCTTCGGGCACGCCGAGGGGCGCGGGCTTGAGTTTTTTGAGCCCTTCAATGGCGCGCGTAACGATACCGTTTTTCGAGCCCGGTTCGCCGCCGGGCCGCCCCAAGGCGGAACCAGCCCCCTCGGGGGGCACCGACGCACGCGCAGCGGCGAGCGTGGGGGCCTTGTTATCGGCCAAATCAAACAACACCACCGGGATTTTGCAATTGACCAAGTGCGCAGCAATTTGCGCACCCATCACCCCTGCGCCTAAAACAGCGACTTTTTTAACCAAAAAACGTGACATGATTTTCTTTCTTGTGAAGTCAATTCAGCCGACTTGACTATTGAATACGAATCCAGGTTTGTGTGCGCCAAAACGGCCCCATCGAGCCGCGCACTTCAAGCTTGCTGCCGCCTTCAATCAGCGTCAGGCGCAGCGTGTAGGTTTTGCCGTTGTCGGGGTCCAAAATTTTGCCGCCTACCCAAACTTCTGTGCCGTCAGCCTTTTCTGCTCTTTCAACCTTTGCCGCGCCGCGAATGATTTCCATGCCCAGCTTGGGCTTGTCTTTGCGGTCGTCAGTACACAGCGTGCAATTTAGCTCGCCTGGCACGACCAAAGGCCGTTGAACAAAGCCGGTCAGCACGCCAGCGGGGCTGGCAGTGATGCGAATCTCGGCCATGGATTGGCCAGTTTTGTCGTCGACGGTGCGCCACAACCCCACTGGAGACACCACACTGGCGTGCGCCGCTACGACCGATACAGCGGTCGCTGCCAACAAGACATTAGCTGCTATGCATACAGGAGCTGCTCGCGCCCGTATTAATTGGGCAAAAACACTAAAACGCTTCAATCTAAGCATCAAGCCAGCGCTTCGTCAGTTTCCATCAGTGACTTGGCGCCGCTGCGCGCGGTGCGCATCAGCGTAGCAGTTTCAGGCAGTAGTTTGGCAAAGTAAAAGCGTGCGGTTTGCAGCTTGGCGATGTAGAACTTGTCGGGATTCCCAGCTGCAATCTCACGCAGCGCAACTTGCGCCATGCGCGCCCAGAAGTAGCCAAACACCAAATGCCCTGCCACGCGCAAGTAGTCAACTGCCGCAGCGCCTACCTCGTCCGGGTTTTGAAAGCCTTTAAAACCGATTTCAGTGGTGAACTTGGTCATCTGCTCGGCCAGCACGGCCAGCGGGTTGATGAACTCGGCCATTTTTTCGTTGACGCCTTCTTCAGCTACCAGCGCGCCGATGAGCTTGCCAAACTTCTTCAATGTCGCGCCGTTGTTGCTCAAAACTTTGCGGCCCAGCAAGTCAAGCGACTGAATGGTGTTGGTGCCTTCGTAAATCATGTTGATGCGGTTGTCGCGTACAAATTGCTCCATGCCCCACTCCTTGACATAGCCGTGGCCGCCAAACACTTGCAGGCAGGCGCTGGTGGCAATGTGGCCGTTGTCGGTGATGAAGGCTTAGACAATCGGTGTCAGCAGCGAGAGGATTTCGCCGCTTTCTTTGCGCACCGCCTCGTCGGGGTGCTCCATCTCTTTGTCAAGCAGCACGGCGCAGTAAGTGGCCAATGCACGGCCACCTTCGGCGTAGGCTTTGGCGGTCAGCAGCATTTTGCGCACATCGGGGTGCACGATGATCGGGTCAGCGGCCTTGTCTTTGGCTTTGACACCCGACAACGAGCGCATTTGAATGCGGTCTTTGGCATAGGCCAATGCGTTTTGGTACGCTACTTCGGTCAAGCCCAGCGACTGGTTGCCTACGCCCAGGCGGGCGGCGTTCATCATCACAAACATGCCCTGCATGCCCTTGTTGGGCGCGCCGACCATGGTGCCAATGGCGCCGTCTAAAACAATTTGCGCAGTGGCGTTGCCGTGGATGCCCATTTTGTGCTCCAGGCCGCCGCAGTAAATACCGTTGCGCTCGCCCAAAGAGCCATCTGCCTTGACGTGGAACTTGGGCACGATGAACAGGCTGACGCCTTTGATGCCGGGG
>JANMWH010000266.1:0-1945 GCA_031393945.1 Polaromonas sp.
CCCGCCGGGCATGAACTTGTGTGAGGCGGACATTCAAGCCGACCTTGACCGCCGCCGGCCCGGCACCAGCCGCCACGTTACCCAGCGCAATGAGCCAGATTCAGTTGAAATTTTGTCGGGCGTGTACCAAGGCAAAACCACAGGCACGCCAATTTGCCTGTTGATAAAAAACACCGATCAGCGCAGCAAAGACTACGGCAACATTCTGGAGACCTTCCGGCCCGGCCATGCCGACTACGCTTACCTGCACAAGTACGGCATGCGTGACCCGCGCGGCGGCGGCCGGTCTTCTGCACGACTGACTGCGCCCACCGTAGCCGCCGGTGCAGTTGCCAAAAAGTGGTTGCTGGCCAAGTACGGCACCACTTTCAAGGGCTGCATGACGCAAATTGGCGACGAGGTGATTGCCTTTGAATCATGGGAGCACGTGGCCAACAACCCGTTTTTTGCACCCGTGGCTGATGTGTCGAAACTGGAGGCGTACATGGACGCGCTTCGCAAGGACGGCGACTCTTGCGGCGCGCGGATTCGCGTGGTGGCCAGCGGCGTGCCGGTAGGTTTGGGAGAGCCTATTTATGACAAACTGGACGCCGATATTGCTTACGCGATGATGGGCATTAATGCCGTAAAAGGCGTTGAAATTGGCGCAGGCTTTGCAAGTGTGACGCAGCGCGGCACCACCCATGGCGATGGCTTGGCACCAGGCGGCTTTATGTCAAACAACGCAGGCGGCACGCTGGGCGGCATCAGCACGGGGCAAGACCTTGAAGTGTCGATTGCGATTAAACCGACCAGCTCGATTATTTCGCCAAGGCAGTCCATCGACACATCAGGCAACCCGGCTGAAGTGGTGACCAAAGGCCGCCATGACCCCTGCGTTGGCATACGCGCTGCACCCATTGCCGAGGCGCTGCTGGCCCTGGTAGTGATGGAGCACGCGCTGCGCCAACGCGCGCAAAACGCTGATGTGGTGGTCAGCACGCCAGACATCATGCGCCAGCGCTGAGCCTCATAATTCTTATGAAATTCACCAGTAGCCCAATAAATACGGGCGCAAGCAGCTATAAAAACAACTTTTTATCGATAACGAGTTTCTACTTTTTAGAACCCGCACCATGAAAACCATCCTCGTTTTAAACGGCCCCAACCTGAATTTGCTCGGCACGCGCGAGCCCTCTGTGTACGGCTCGCAAACCCTAGCTGACGTGGAAGCGCTTTGCGCTCTTGAAGCCGCCAAGCATGGCTTCAAGCTCGACTTTCGCCAAAGCAACCATGAAGGCGTGCTGGTCGATGCGATTCAAGAAGCCGGACGCGCTCAGGCTGCGGGCGCGCTGGCAGGCGTCGTGTTCAATGCTGGGGCGTACACGCACACCAGCGTGGCGCTGCACGACGCTATCAAAGGTGCAGGCGTCACCGTGATCGAGCTGCACATCAGCAACGTCCACGCGCGTGAGGCGTTTCGCCACCACTCGTATTTGTCACCTGCGGCAAAGGGCGTGATGGCCGGCTTTGGCGTGAAGGGCTACGCGCTGGCAATAGCTGGTTTGGCTGCACTTGTCGGCATGGTTTAAAAAGAAGTCGGCACATGGCCACCGCGCCGAAGTACCCGGTAGACGAACGCGAAGTCGAGTGCACCGCCATTCGTGCGCAGGGCGCGGGTGGGCAAAACGTCAACAAAGTATCCAGTGCCATTCATTTGCGGTTTGACATTGCCGCGTCGTCTTTGCCTGATGATGTGAAAGAACGTTTGTTCGCGCTGAACGACAGCCGCATTACCGAAGCAGGCGTATTGGTCTTAAAGGCTCAGCAGCACCGCACGCAGGAAATGAACCGCAGCGATGCGCTCGCCCGGCTGCAAGAAGTCATTGACAGTGTGGCCACACCGCCCAAAGCTCGACGCCCCACCAAGCCCAGTTACGGCGCGAAGCAGCGGCGCCTGGAGGGA
>JANMWH010000331.1:0-1563 GCA_031393945.1 Polaromonas sp.
TGAAAGGGGCAACTGGGTCTGGGGCGCCGGGGATAAGGTGGTGTTGTAGGGTCATGCTAAAGCTACCGTGTTTTTTCGAATTTAAGTTGACGTTCGCCGAAATTAACCAACAGTTCCTGACTACGCCGCCGCCTCAAGCCCGCTCTCAATATGCGCCCGCATCGCCGCTTGGGCAGCAACGGCATCTCGCTTTTTCAACGCCACCATGATGGCCGCATGTTCCGCCAGTGACTCTTCAATTCGCCCAACTTTAAGAAGCGACTGCGCACGGTTCAGCTTCATCACTTTGCGCAGGTCGGCCACCATTTGGTCTCGCCATTTGTTGTTGGCGATTTCAAGCAGTTTGACGTGAAACGCCTCATTGATGGTGAAAAATTTGATGTGGTCTTTGCTGGCTTTGGCCGCTTTTTCTAGTTGCTGGTGTAAAGCCTCCAGCTCTTGCAGTTGTGCGTCGGTTGCGTGGGTGGCGACGCTCCCCGCCGCGTCGGCTTCCAGCACGGCCATCAAATGAAACACGTCGCGCAGGTCTTTGGCGTTGACTTCCGTCACATACGCGCCGCGCCGCAGTTTCATGGTGACCAGGCCTTCGGTGGCCAGCACTTTTAGCGCTTCACGCAGGGGCGTGCGGCTGATGCCGTATTCAGTGGCCAGTTTCAGCTCGTCTATCCATGCGCCGGGTTGCAAGCTTGAGCCAGCATCATCTGTTCTGCTGCCCGATCCAGCAAAGATTCGCTGCCGCAACAACTCTGCGACTTCTTCATACAGTGCGCGTTGCTTGAGGTTTTGAGGCAGGATAGGTGCATTCATCAGTGCCTAAGTTTACATGAAACTTAATTCTGAATTTATAATTACGGAGTAAACTGTGAAAATGATTAAAAACAGTGCGAACCCACCGGCTAACGTTCTAGCAGATCAAGCGCCAGAGCAATCCTCGGCGCAAACTCCAGCGCAGCCTGCAGTGCAATTCGAGCCATCTACGCTACAAGACTGGCAAAAAGCCGCAGCCAAATCCGCCCCCGGCGGCAATGTAGACGCGCTCAATTGGCACACACCAGACGGCATCACCGTCAAGCCGCTTTACACGGCAGATGACGTGAAAGATTTGCCGTACACCAACACGCTGCCAGGTTTTGAGCCCTTCATTCGCGGCCCGCAGGCCACCATGTATGCGGTGCGGCCGTGGACGATTCGGCAATACGCCGGGTTTTCAACCGCTGAAGAATCCAACGCTTTTTACCGCAAGGCGTTAGCCGCAGGCGGGCAGGGTGTGAGCGTTGCGTTCGATTTGGCCACCCACCGCGGCTACGACAGTGATCACCCGCGTGTGATGGGCGACGTGGGCAAGGCCGGCGTGGCAATTGACTCGGTCGAGGACATGAAGATTTTGTTTAATCAGATTCCGCTCGACAAAGTCAGCGTCAGCATGACGATGAACGGCGCGGTGCTGCCGGTGCTGGCAGGCTACGTGGTGGCGGCTGAAGAGCAGGGCGTGGCGCAAGCGGATCTGAGCGGCACGATTCAAAACGACATCCTCAAAGAATTCATGGTGCGCAACACCTACAT
>JANMWH010000340.1:0-2816 GCA_031393945.1 Polaromonas sp.
ATGTACGGCGTGTGGTGGGCAGGTGCTGAGCCTGACGTGAAAGACGTGGCCGAAGGCGCCAAAGGCTACAACGCAGTCACCATGCAGCACGGCGCAGAGCCACAGTCAAAACTCGTCAAAGATGTGATGGCCATGGTGCACGACAAAGGTCAGGGCACCGGCCCGAAAGATGAAGTTGGCCAGGTGCTGTACATGCGCGGAGCCATGAGCGCGATGCTGGGCATTGAAGGCATTCGCGCTGCGCAAGAGCGCTTTGGCAAGGGCAAGGTCATGAGCGGCGAGCAAGTGCGTTGGGGCCTGGAGAACCTGAACCTCACGCAGGCCAAACTCGACACGTTGGGTTTTGCAGGCGTCATGCGCCCGATCAGCACGTCTTGCAATGACCACATGGGCGCTGCTTGGGCACGCATCCATACGTGGGACGGCAAGGCCTGGAAGTTCACTTCTGACTGGCTGCAGGCCGATGAGCAAATCATCAAGCCGCTGGTTAAGGCAACGGCTGCCAAGTATGCGGTCGACAAAAAACTGACTGCACGCACACCGGCAGATTGCCAGTCCTGATTTGAATGGCCGTCATGCCGGACTTGTTTCGGCATGACAGCCCAATTTTGAGCACTGCGTGCAGTGTTCAAAATTGGAGAAAACAAAAGTTTATGGACACACCAAAGATAGTTCTCAACGTCAACGGCATTGAAGTCATTTACAACCACGTGATTCTGGTTTTAAAAGGCGTGTCGTTGAGCGTGCCTGAAGGCAAAATTGTGGCCATTTTGGGCGGCAATGGCGCGGGCAAAACCACGACTTTGCGGGCGGTTTCCAACCTTCTCAAAGGCGAGCGCGGTGAAGTTACCAAGGGCTCGATTGAGTTGCGCGGTGAGCGGATTGAAAACCTCTCGCCGTCAGACCTGGTGCAACGCGGCGTGGTGCAGGTGATGGAAGGTCGCCATTGTTTCGCTCACCTCACGATTGAGGAAAATCTGGCGGTGGGGGGCTACACACTGAAGTCAAAGGCTGAAGTGGCCCACAACTTAGAGAAGGTCTACACCTACTTTCCGCGTCTGAAAACACGCCGTACTTCGCAAGCTGCTTACACATCGGGCGGCGAGCAGCAAATGTGCGCGATTGGCCGGGCGTTGATGGCCAGCCCCACGATGGTGTTGCTCGATGAGCCATCCATGGGCTTAGCGCCACAGATTGTGGAAGAGGTATTCGAGATCGTTAAAGACCTGAACCAAAAGGAGAAGGTAACGTTTTTGCTGGCCGAGCAAAACACCAACATGGCGCTTCGGTATTCAGACTATGGCTACATCATGGAAAGTGGCCGCGTGGTGATGGACGGTATCGCCAGCGAGTTGGCCAACAATGAAGACGTCAAAGAGTTTTACCTCGGCGTGGGCGGCGGCGAGCGCAAAAGTTTTAAAGACGTGAAAAGCTACAAACGCCGCAAGCGATGGTTGGCTTGAGCCCGCATGAAAGAAGTCATGACATCTTTTTTTGACGCAATGGAAACGCGCACACCTGCGGCTAGAGAACAGGCGCTGATGGCCGCATTGCCAAAGCAAGTTGTAAATGCGCAAAAAAACGCGCCTGCGTTTGCCAAACTGTTCAAGGGCATCGATGTCAGCAGCATCACATCGCGCCAAGCGCTGGCTACCCTTCCAGTCACTCGCAAAAGCGAACTGGTAGATTTGCAAAAAGCGAGTCAAGCTCACGACATTTTTGGCGGTTTCAGCGCCTTGCTGCGTGGGCCCAACATGCCGCGCTTGTTCTCATCGCCGGGCCCGATTTATGAGCCTGAAGGCACGGCCAAAGATTATTGGCGCGCTGGAAGAGCCATGCATGCAGCGGGCTTTCGATCGGGCGACCTGGCACACAACTCGTTCAGCTACCACATGACGCCTGGCGCTTTCATCATGGAGTCGGGCTTGCATGCGGTCGGTTGCACGGTGTTTCCAGCAGGCATTGGGCAGACTGAGCAGCAGCTGGAAGCCATTGCCGCACTTCGCCCGGATGGTTACTCGGGCACGCCGAGCTTTCTGCGGATTCTGGTCGAAAAAGCGGAAGCAATCGGCAGTGACATCAGCAGCATGAAAAAAGGCTTGGTTGGTGGCGAAGCTTTTCCGCCCAGCCTTCGTGACTGGTTTACTGCGCGCGGCATGGCCATTTACCAGTGCTATGCCACCGCTGATTTAGGTTTGATCGCGTACGAGACTGAAGCTCGCGAGGGCCTGGTGATTGACGAAGGCGTGATTGTTGAAATTGTCCGTCCTGGAACCGGCGACCCGGTCAATGACGGTGAGGTAGGCGAGCTGGTGGTGACCACGCTGAACCCCGACTACCCGCTGATCAGATTTGGTACGGGTGACTTGTCGGCCATGCTGCCCGGTCAGTGCCCGACGGGCCGTACCAACAGCCGTATCAAGGGCTGGATGGGCCGGGCAGACCAAACCGTGAAAATTCGAGGCATGTTTGTACACCCAGGCCAAGTGGCGACGATAACGCGGCGCTTTCCTGAAGTGCTCAAAGCGCGCTTGGTAGTCAGTGGTGAAATGGCCAACGACAGCATGCATTTTCAGGTTGAAGCGTCGTCCAACCCGAGCGGTCTAGACCAAAAAATCAGCGACGCGATTCGCGATGTCACCAAGCTACGCGGCACGGTAGAACTGGTTGCGCCTGGCAGCCTGCCGAATGACGGCAAAGTGATAGAGGACGCGCGCAGCTACAAGTAACGCTGTCTGGAGCTTCGATTTGCCCCTGAAAACGGGGTTTCACTTAAGTAGTTCCCGGGGTACGCAAGTTCAGGCCAAACCCTACAC
>JANMWH010000345.1:0-1966 GCA_031393945.1 Polaromonas sp.
GGACCGCAGCTTGTCCAGCTCGCCCCGGGCCTGCATTTCAGCGAGTTCTGCGCCATCAGGAATAGTGCAGCGCAGCGCCACAAAAAGCGCGGCCGTGAGTGGAATGAGCTCAAGCACCAGCACCCGAATTACCACCTGCAGTGCGTATTGTGACAAGCCGTAACTGAGCGCCGTGGTGGTCACGATGCGCGTGAGCACCAGGCTGATCAGCGCGCACATCACGGTAAAGCCCAACAAAATGGGCGCCGTGTTGTCGTAAATATGACGCGTCAGCAGCACCCGGCCATCCCGGTTGTAGCTTGAAGGCGACAGGGCCATCAGCAAAAGCACCGCGCCCAGGTAAGCCATGCGCCACCATTGCGCCAGCCACTGCTGGGCGGCTCGGTTGGCGCGCACCAGCAAGTGGGCGGAATTGGCTTGGGCAGTCATCGGCTCATGATACCCGCGCTACCCAGACGCTACGCGTAGGACACGGGTGCAACAAGCGTGCAACAGCACTTAATTTGCTATTAATAAAGTAGCTAATTGCGCCCAAATTGATTGGGCTACAGCCGTATAGACCTATCAAAAACGGCTTGTAGGCGGTCTAGACCGACTTTCGCGCCAGCGGTTTGCCAAAACTGCTCTTGTTGCCTGTGTTAATGGCAGTCTTGGTGCCAGCCTTGCGCGAGCCGTTGTCACGCGAGCCGTTGTCCCGTGGCGGCAAGCCGGTGTGCTGGGTGAGCAGCCTGCCCTTGGCGATGGTGGGCGACGAAACAGCGGTGGCTTTGTCGGCACCAGAAGTTGAATTCTTACGCCGCGCCGATTGGTACGCACCATCGACCAGCGGCTGAAACGTTGGTATCAAATGGTGTTTGCCGTTGCCAATCAAATCTGCCCGGCCCATGGTTTTAAGGGCTTCACGCAGCAGCGGCCAGTTGTTCGGGTCGTGATAGCGCAGAAAAGCTTTGTGCAAACGGCGGCGCTTTTCACCGCGAACGATGTCTACCGTTTCGCTGTCACGGGTGATTTTGCGCAGCGGGTTTTTGTTGGTGTGGTACATCGCTGTGGCAGTAGCCATGGGCGATGGGTAAAAGGTTTGTACCTGGTCAGCCCGAAAGCCGCTTTTCTTCAACCACTGGGCCAAGTGCATCATGTCTTCATCACTGGTGCCGTGGTGGGCAGCAATGAAGTACGGAATCAAAAACTGTTTTTTACCGGCTTCCAGCGTGTACTTTTCAAACAGCTGCTTGAACTTGTCGTAGCTGCCGATGCCGGGCTTCATCATTTTAGTAAGTGGGCCTTGCTCGGTATGCTCTGGCGCTATTTTCAAGTAGCCGCCGACGTGGTGGGTAACCAACTCTTTCACGTACTCCGGGCTTTCAACCGCAAGGTCATAGCGCACGCCCGAGCTGATCAAAATCTTCTTCACGCCTTTGAGCGCCCGCGCGCGGCGGTACATTTTGATCAGCGGGTTGTGGTCGGTATTGAGGTTTTGGCAAATGCCGGGGTACACGCAACTCGGCTTGCGGCATGCCGCTTCAATTTCTGGCGATTTGCAGCCAATGCGGTACATGTTGGCGGTAGGGCCGCCCAGGTCTGAAATGGTGCCGGTAAAGCTTTTGACTGAATCGCGAATCGCTTCAATCTCACGAATGACTGAGTCTTCAGACCGGCTTTGAATGATGCGGCCTTCATGCTCAGTGATCGAGCAAAAAGTACATCCGCCAAAGCAGCCGCGCATGATGTTGACGGAAAAGCGAATCATCTCCCATGCCGGGATTTTGGTGGCGTGGTCGTGTGAGCCGTTTTCGTCTGCGTAGCTCGGGTGCGGGCTGCGTGCGTACGGCAAGTCGAACACGTAGTCCATCTCGGCGGTGGTCAACGGTATCGGCGGCGGCGTGATCCACACGTCGCGCGCGGTAACGCCTTCGCCATGGGCCTGCACCAGCGCGCGTGCGTTGCCGGGGTTGGTTTCTAAATGCAG
>JANMWH010000389.1:0-3913 GCA_031393945.1 Polaromonas sp.
AACCCGAAAAACCGGCCGCCGATGGTGGCGTTTTACTCAGCACTCAGTGGTGAAGCGGGTATTGAGTCTGATCGCCCTCAATTGAAAATCAACGCTGATGAAATTGAAAAAACGCTTGTTGATTTGAATTTGATACGCGGAACGTACGCCGTGTTCGCGCCAGGCTCTGAGTACGGCCCAGCCAAGCGTTGGCCAGCAGAGCATTACGCAGCGCTCGCAAAAAAGCTTGGCTACCCGGTGGTTTTGCTCGGCTCTGGCAAAGAAGCTGAGTTGTGTGCAGAAATCGCCAAAACTGCCCAAAACTGCCTGAATTTAGCAGGAAAAACCACTCTAGCCCAAGCAATACGGGCGCAAGCAGCTAGCAAATTAATAGTAACTAACGACTCGGGTTTGATGCACATTGGCGCTGCTTTGGGCGTCCCGCAGGTTGCGCTGTTTGGCTCCAGCAGCCCACTGCACACGCCGCCGCTCAATGAAAAAGCGCAAGTGTTGTGGCTGAAAAATGATGCCGCTTACCAGCCGCCGCTAGACTGCTCTCCCTGCTTTCAGCGCGAATGCCCGCTTGGCCCGAACGACGGCCACATGCGTTGCCTGAACGACATCAGCCCCGAGGCTGTACTGGCGGCTGCTGTGGCTGCCGAACTAACGGCTGCGACGTGGGCAACTGCACCACAAAGGTAGCGCCGCCGCCGGGCCGCGCCTCGCAGCGCACTGTGCCGCCGTGCCGCTCGCTGATCGACTTGACCAGCGCCAACCCCAGGCCAACGCCGCCGTCTCGCTCGCTGGCGCCCGGCAGCCGGTAGAACGGTTCAAAAATTCGCTTGCGCTGTGCCGGCGGCACGCCGGGGCCACGGTCATGCACTTCAACGACTGCAAAGTCTTGTTGCCCGATGCGTTGCTGCGTCAGCTCAAGTGTCACTTCGCCTTGGCCGCCCCCGCTTGAGCCATACCGCTTGGCGTTTTCAAGCAAATTGCGCATCAGCCGCCGCAGCAGGCGCGGTGAGCCGTGAATCACCAAGCTTTGCCCGGTGGCTGACACTGCCAGCTCGGCTTGGGCCCGCGCGCATTCTTCAGCCGCCAGCCCGGTCAGGTCTAGCGACTCCATGGGTTCGGCGTCTGCTTGCTGCGTGTCTAGTCGGCTGGCCAGCAAAATTTCGTCAATCAATGAATCCAGCTCGGTAATGCCGCGCGAAATTTCAACCCGCTGCGGCGACGATGCCTCAAGGCTGGACAATTCCAGACTCATGCGGATGCGTGCCAGCGGCGAACGCAACTCATGCGATGCATTGGCCAGCAAAGACTTGTGTGAGTTAAGCAGCGCTTCAATCCGCTCGGCAGCGTGATTAAAACGGGCCGCTAAAAACGCAACTTCATCGTTACCGTCTTGCACCAGTCGGGTCGACAAGTCACCAGTGCCCCAACGCTCAACCCCCGTTTGCAGCTTTTCCAGCCGTTGCGTTAGCCGACGAATAATGGGATACGAGCCTAGCGCCACCGCAACCGCAACCAGGACCAGCATCCAGCCAAAACCAAAAGGCGGCTGGCCCCAAGGCTTGCCAGACGGCCGCAGCGGGCGCGCTAAAAAGATGCTGAGGTTTTGACCGTCTTTGGTCAGCACATCAAACTCTAGCCCCTCAGCTGGTTTTCTGTCAGGCTTGGTTTGCGCCCTGCCAATTACCTCACCTGCTGAATTTTTAATTTGCAGCTCACGAATGGGCAACTGCGGCGGCTCTTGGGTCAAGCGCCACGCAGCGCCAACTGAAAAAGTCAGCACCACAACGGCGGCCACTACCGCCAGCCAAATGCGCACATAAAGTTTTGAAGGAAAAAAGCGCAGCACTGTTTTCTTCAATCAATCGTCAAAGTCTTTTTAGTCTTGCTGCTTGGCAAACACATAGCCCACACCGCGCACGGTAAGAATTCGCTTGGGCTCTTTGGCATCAAACTCAATGGCTTGGCGAATGCGGCCCATGTGCACGTCAATCGAACGGTCAAATGCCTCCAGCTCGCGGCCGCGCACGGCTTCCATGATCTGGTCGCGGGTCAGTACGCGGCCCGCTCGTTCTGCAAGCGCCACCAGCAGGTCAAACTGGTAAGACGTCAGGTCGCACGGCTTGCCCGACACACTGACGGTGCGCGCGTAGCGGTCAATTTCAAGCGTGCCAAACTGCATCGATTTTTGGCCATTGCCCGCGGCGGCGGTGTCGCCCCGGCGCAGCACCGCCCGAATACGCGCCAGCAGCTCGCGCGGCTCAAACGGTTTGGGCAAATAGTCATCGGCGCCCATTTCCAGGCCCACAATGCGGTCCATCGGGTCGCCCTTGGCTGTCAGCATCAACACGGCCGTGCCGTTGCCCAAGCCTTTGATTCGGCGGCACACTTCCAAGCCGTCGATGCCCGGCAGCATCAGGTCAAGTATGACCAAATCAGTGGGAGTCGTCTGCAGCTCAGCCAGGCCGGTTTCACCGTCTAGCGCGTGGGCAAAGCCGTAGCCCGACTGTCGCAAGTACTCGCCCACCATGCTGGCCAGCCGGGTGTCGTCTTCAATCATCAAAAGCTGCTGTGTTGACATCGACTCATCGTCCTTCTTTTGCGGCGCGGGGGTTTGTCGCCTTTGTAAAGATGGGGTAAAAAACTTTGCGGCGGCGCTCTAGCTGGTCGGTGTCAGGTGCCTGAAGCTGCATTTTGCGCGGTGGCGGTAGCGTCTGTTTTTGCTGGCACCGGATGAATACGCGACGCCAAGTAAACCAGGCCAAGTACCGGCACGCCCATCAAAGCCGTGGCGGTAAAAAATTGACTGTAGCCAAACGAATCGACCATCGCGCCAGAATAGCCCGCCAAAAACTTGGGCAGCAGTAGCATCATCGAGCTGAACAGCGCGTACTGCGTGGCTGAATAATTTACGTTGGTCAGGCTCGACAAATACGCCACAAAAGCCGCAGAAGCAATGCCGCTAGATAAATTGTCAGCAGAAATCACAAACGTCAGCGCCGTCACATCATGGCCGCGCGTACCCAGCCAAGCAAACAGCAAATTGCTGGCTGCCGACAGCACGCCGCCCAGCATCAGCACCCGCATCACGCCAAAGCGCATGGCTAACGCGCCGCCGATAAAAGCGCCAACCAGGGTCATGATCACACCGTAGATTTTGGTCACGGCGGCTACTTCGTCTTTGGTGTAACCCATGTCGACATAAAACGGATTGGCCATGATGCCCATCACCACATCGCTGATGCGGTACACCGCAATCAGCGCCAAGATCAAAATAGCCTGCTTGCCGTAGCGCCGCAAGAAATCGGCAAACGGCTCTATCAATGCGCCTTGTAACCATTCGGCGGCGTTGCGCGCGGGTTTGAGCGCACGCGCAGCGGGTTCGGGCGACAGCAAAACGGTTACCACACCCAGCAACATCGAAGCGGCCATCACCCAATAAGCCGTTTGCCAAGCGCCCTGCTGGTAGCCGACCACGCCGCTGACTTCAGAGCGCGCGGCAATCCACAGCGCGCCTGCGCCAGCCCAAATCATCGCAATACGGTAGCCCGTCATGTAGCTTGATGCGAGCGCGGCCTGGCGGTCAGCATCTGCTGATTCAATGCGGTAGGCGTCCAGTGCAATGTCTTGCGTAGCCGAGCCAATCGCAATCGCCAACGCACACCACACTACCGGCATAAGCGCCAGTTTGGGGTCGGTCAGGCCAATGCCAATCAGCGCGCCCATGATGATGAGTTGCGATGCTAGCAACCAGCTTCGCCGCCGCCCCAGCAATCGCGTTAGCACAGGTATCGGCATGCGGTCAACCAGCGGCGCCCACACCCATTTAAAGCCGTAGGCCAGCCCTACCCAGCTCAGGTAACCAATCGTGGTGCGGTTAACGCCTGCCTCGCGCAGCCAAAAACTCAGCGTGCCAAACACC